>CAYOHX010000015.1:0-3858 GCA_964403875.1 uncultured Anaerolinea sp.
GGCGAAGCCGCTCTCACACCCCAAAATGCGGCAACTACCACGGCAACTCCCAGAGAACCCGATTCTTCTCCCTCAGGGTACAATACGAGTATCTTCAAACGAGGTTCATTCAGTTTACCCATGAACAACCCAATCGATTCCTACGACGACGTTCTGCCCCACCTCTCCCCGGTGTGGACGCGCTACACCGACATCATTGCCGCTCGGGCAGAAGGCTGCACCCTGGTCGATCAGGGCGGCAAGAAATACCTGGATTTCACTTGTGGTTTCGGGGTCACCAACACCGGGCACTGTCACCCCCGCGTCGTAGAAGCCATCCGCGAGCAGGCCGGCCTGCTGCTTCACGGACAAGCCACCATCGTCTACCATCAACCCATGCTCGAACTGGTGCGGGCTCTGCTGCCCATCCTACCACCGGGTATCGACGGTCTTTTCTTCGGCAACTCCGGCGCCGAAGCCGTGGAAGGCGCCATCAAACTGGCCCGCCACGCTACCGGCCGCGTCAACCTGATCAGCTTCCAGGGCGGTTTTCACGGCCGCACCGCCGGAGCGCTGGCCGTTACCACCACCAAGACCGTCTACCGGGCCGGATACCAGCCGCTGCCCGCGGGAGTCTTTGTCGCCCCCTATCCCTACGCTTATCGCTACGGCTGGAGCGAAGAACAAACCAGCCAGTGGTGCCTGGAAGAACTGAACCACCTGCTGGTCACCCAAACCGCGCCCCACGAAACCGCCGCCGTGATCATCGAGCCCATCCTCGGCGAGGGCGGCTACGTTGTTCCCCCAGCGGCCTTTCTCAAGGGCCTGCAGGACCTGTGCCGCAAGTACGGCATCCTTTTGATCCTGGATGAAACCCAGTCCGGCTTTGGCCGCACCGGGCGCTGGTTTGCTCTCGAGCATTTCAACCTTCAACCCGATATTCTCGTCGTTGGTGGAGGCATGGGCTCGGGATTGCCCATCAGCGGGGTCTTCAGCCGCCTGGACCTGATGCAACAGTGGGTTTCTGGTTCGCATGGTGGCGTCTTTGGCGGCAACGCCCTTTCTGCCGCGGCTGCGGTGGCCACCCTCCGTGCCCTCCAAGATGAAAAGATGTTGGAAAATGCGCAGGAGCGCGGCGCTCAGTTGCTCAGCGGCTTGCGCGCCTTGCAGTTGCAATACCCCCTCATCGGCGACATTCGCGGCCTGGGATTGATGGTTGGCGTCGAATTCCGCACCCCCGAGCGCAAGCCCGACAAAGCCGCCGCCAAAGCCGTGATTCACGCCTGCCTCGAGCAAGGCTTGATTCTGTTAACCTGCGGCCCCTATGACAATGTTATCCGCTGGGTTCCCCCGCTAGTGGTCACCGCTGAGCAGATTGACCAGGCCCTGGCCGTGTTCGCTGCCGCCCTCAAAGAAACCACAGCCTGATCCGTGGCCTTTTCTCCGTCACCCTAGCGTCAAATTCTCCGCTTCCCTCCGCGGGTCCGGGGCCCAGTAGAAATCAGCGGTGTGAAACCCGCATTTTGGGATACCTTCCAAAATGCGGGACCTTCCCCGGCACCCCCCAGAGAGCCCTGTTCTTTCTTCTACCCATAACTCCGGTATAATTCAATCATCTCGTCTTCAACCGTGGAGGTATATTGGAAGAACAGGCCCTCAAAAACCTGCTTGAGCAGGTTCGTCGTGGCGAAGTAGAAACCGACGCCGCCCTGGATCGTTTGCGCACCTTACCCTTTGAAAGCGTGGGCAACTTTGCCCACCTCGACCAGCACCGCGCCCTGCGCTGCGGCTTCCCCGAGGTCGTCTTCGGCCAGGGCAAGACCCCCGACCAGGTGGCGCAAATCTCCAAACGCCTGGCCGAACGGAATGATCGCGTCCTGGTCACTCGCGTCTCGGCGGAGATGTACGCTCAAATCGGTGACCAACTTCCCGAAATGACCTATCACCCCCTCCCGCGCCTACTCATCCTGGACCGGGCTGCCGACCAACCCCGCAAACCCGGCATTCTGGTGGCCAGCGGTGGAACCGCCGACATGCCCGTGGCCGAAGAAGCTGCTCTGACCGCTGAACTGATGGGCAACCAGGTTGAGCGCGCCTACGACGTGGGCGTGGCCGGCCTGCACCGCCTGCTCAATCGCCTCGAACAGCTTCAGGCCGCCCGCGTGGTGATAGCCGTGGCTGGCATGGAAGGCGCTCTGCCCAGCGTGGTTGGCGGGTTGGTCTCCGCCCCGGTCATCGCCGTGCCCACCAGCGTGGGTTATGGAGCCAGCTTCCAGGGCCTGGCCGCCCTGCTCACCATGCTCAATAGCTGCGCCACCGGCATCTCGGTGGTCAACATCGACAACGGCTTCGGGGCCGGCTACCTGGCCGCCCTCATCAACCGCCTCGGTTAAAAAGTCATTTTCTCCACGAATGACACAAATTACACGAATTTGACCAGAAGCAGAAGTATGGTCGTAGCAACTCTTCCCCAATTCGTGTCATTCGTGAAATTCGTGGATAGATCTTTCTGAGGTAATATACTTATGGGTATCTCACCGGAACTAAATCAAAAATATCAATCGCTGCTTGCCCGGCTGCGCGGGCTGGGCTCGGCGTTGGTGGCCTTCTCCGGCGGCGTCGATAGCGGCCTGTTGGCTGCCGTGGCCCACCAGGCCCTCGGCCAGCGCATGGTAGCCGTCACCGTTCGCTCGGTGGTGGAAACTGCCGCCGGAACCGAAGCCGCCGCCCGCCTGGCCCAGCAGATGGGTTTCGCCCACCGCATCATCGACTTCGACGACCTGGCCAACCCCAACTTCGTCTCCAACCCACCCGACCGGTGCTATCATTGCAAGCTGGAGCGCCTGGGCGCGCTCGTCAAGATGGCTCAAGCCGAAGGCTACGCCTGCGTGCTGGAAGGCTCCAACGCGGATGACAACGGCGACTACCGCCCCGGCAAGCGTGCCGTGGCCGAGCTGCGCGTGCTCAGCCCGCTGGCCGAGCTGGGCTTCAGCAAAGCCGAGGTGCGCGAACTCTCTCACCACCTGGGCCTGGAGCTGTGGAACCGTCCCAGTGCTCCTTGCCTGGCCACCCGCTTCCCCTACGGCACACCTGTCAGCGTGGAAGGCCTGGAGCAAATCGCCCGCGGGGAGGAATTCTTGCAGGCCCGCGGCTATGCCCCCGTGCGTGTGCGTCATTACGGCTCTCTGGCCCGCCTGGAAGTGGCCCCCGAACAAATTGCTCGCCTGGCCGCCGAACGAGAAGAAGTGGCCGTTTTCTTCCAAACGCTTGGATTCACCCATGTGGCGGTCGACCTGGTCGGCTATCGCTCGGGAAGTTTAAACGAGGTGCTCCCCCAATGAAGCTTGCATTCTGTGATTGTTTTTCTGGCGTCAGCGGAGACATGTTCCTGGCCGGCTTGATTGACGCCGGGCTTTCTCCGCAGTTGTTGAGCGAGAGCCTGGCCCAACTGAAGCTCGAAGAGCACGTGGAAGTGCAGGTCGAAGAGGTGCATAAGGGCGCCCTGCGCGCCACCCAGATCACCGTGGTGGCCCCCCACAGCCACCACCACCGCCACCTCTCCGACATCCAGGCCATCATCGGCGACAGCCCCCTGCCCGACCCGGTCAAGACCAACGCCCTCAAGACCTTCCAAGTGGTGGCCGAAGCCGAAGCCCGCGTCCACGGCTCGCCCATCGACCATGTTCATTTCCATGAGGTCGGCGCCCTGGACTCAATTGCCGACGTGGTTGGCGCGGCGGTGGGCATGCACGAGTTGGGCATCGAGCGCCTGTACGCCTCCGCCCTGCCCTACGGCTCGGGCCAGGTGAACAGCGATCACGGCCCCCGGCCCCGGCCCGCCCCCCCCCCCCGCGCCAGACAGGGCCCCCGGGCCCCGCC
>CAYOHX010000015.1:3868-64202 GCA_964403875.1 uncultured Anaerolinea sp.
GATCCTGGCCCGCGGGCACGCCCCCCTGGTGGCCTCCCCGGCCCAATCCGAGCTGGTCACCCCCACCGGGGCAGCCATCCTGGCCGCCCACGCCACCTTTGAGCGCCCCGACATGGTCCTCACGCGGGTGGGTGTGGGCGCCGGGCGCAAAGAACTGCCCTGGCCCAACGTTCTGCGCCTGATGCTGGGCGAAAGCCCCGCCGCCATCACCCAGCCGGTCGTGCTCATGGAAACCAACATCGACGACATGAACCCCGAGTTCTTCGGCAGCGTCATGACCCGCTTGTTTGCCGCCGGAGCGCTGGACGTGTTCATGACGCCCATTTACATGAAAAAGAACCGTCCGGCCACCCTGTTGGGCGTGGTGGCCCGCCGCAGCGATGAAGCCGAACTGGCCAAAATCATTCTCAGCGAGACCAGCACCCTGGGCCTGCGCGTCCAGCCGGTCTATCGCTACGAGGCCCAGCGCGAACTACGCAGCGTGGAAACGCCCTTCGGCAAGCTGACCGTCAAGGTCAAGCTGCTGGATGGGCGCGCCGTACAGGCCCAACCCGAGTACGACCAGTGTCAGGCCGCCGCCCAGGCTCACAACGTCCCGGTAGGAGAAGTCTACCTGGCGGCCCTCCTGGCGGGAAAAGATGTGCTATAGTTAGTATGCGCCTACGCATCAGGGTTGGGGAAGTTCCCGAAATTGAGTCACTGACGGGGTCTTTGTCCTGATAACCACTCAATTTCGGGCTTGATCACCACTACCATAAGTTATTACGTTCGGATGAACCTACTCGGAGTACCAAATTCAACCAAACCTTCAAGGGAGTATAGGGATGTCTGAGTCCATCGATTTCGCCAATAACTATAATGATCTGAGTACAGAACAAGGTTTCCAGTTCGAATTCATCTGTAACCGCTGCGGGAACGGAAAGCGCACGGCCTTCAAGCCCTTCACCTTGGGCAAGGTCTCGGGCGTCATGGATACCGCCAGCGGCCTGTTGGGCGGCATCTTCAGTTCAGCCGCCAACGTGGCCGGGCAGGTCAGCTCGGCGGCACACGAGCGCGCCCATGACGCGGCCTTCACCGAGGCCACCATTCAGATGCGTCCCAACTACGTCCAGTGCCCGCGCTGCTCCAGTTGGGTGTGCCGCGACCAATGCTGGAACAACAAGAAAGGCCTGTGCAAGAGCTGCGCCCCCGACCTGGGCGTCGAGATGGCTGCCGCCCAGGCTTCCAAATCGGTCGAAGAAGTGTGGGCTCACGCCGTGATGGCCGAAGAAGACAAGAAACTGGGCGAAGAGAACTGGCGAGGCGGCGTGCGCGCCACCTGTCCCGAATGTGGCAAACCCCTGGCCGCCAACGTCAAGTTCTGCCCCGATTGCGGCGCCAAGATCCAGCAGATGGTCCATTGCACCGAGTGCGGCGCCAAACTGCCCCCCGGCGCAAAATTCTGCGGCGAGTGCGGCCACAAAGTCGCCGCCTAGCGCGTGGATTTTCCCCGCTTCCAGCCCGCCGGGGAAGCGGGCCTGCTTGTGACCCTGGGCGACCTAATCGACCCGCTGCTCAACCGCCGGGTACATGCCCTGGCCCAATCGCTGCTGACCACCGGCCTGGATGGTGTCGGCGAAGCCGTTCCTGGCTACGCCACCCTGCTCATCCATTACGATCCGCTGGTCTGGGCTTATCCTGCCCTGTGCGAGCGGGTCGCTGCTTTGCTGGAGTCGTCCGCTGCCCGGCTCCATGACTGGCATCCGCGCCAGGTTGAAATCCCGGTGGTCTATGGCGGCGCTTTCGGCCCCGACCTGGAAAGCGTGGCCCAGACTCACAACCTGGCCCCCGCCGAGGTGGTGGCCCGCCACAGCGCTCCCGTCTACTCCGTCTACCTGATCGGCTTCATGCCCGGCTTCCCCTACCTGGGCGGTCTGGACCCCGCGCTGGCCACCCCACGCCTGGAAACACCGCGCAGCCGCGTCCCAGCCGGATCGGTGGGCATTGCCGGGGCCCAGACCGGCATCTACCCGCTCGAATCTCCCGGCGGCTGGCGGCTGATTGGGCGCACGCCCCTACCCCTGGTGGACTGGCAGCGCGAGCCGCCCTTCCTGCTTGCCCCTGGCGATTTTGTGCGCTTTGTACCCGTGGATTGCGCGGAGTTTGCCGATGCTGCGGGTGCATGAAGCCGCATTCGCCACCGTGCAGGACGCAGGCCGCCCCGGCTGGGAGCGTTTCGGAGTGCCTCCCGGTGGGCCGATGGACTGGCTGGCCTTGCGCGCGGCCAATGATCTGGTGGGCAACCCGCCCGCTGCCGCTGCCTTGGAACTGGCTCTGGGCAGCCTCACCCTGGAAAGCGCCACCGATGCGCTCATCGCTTTGACCGGAGCAGGCTTTGGCCTGTTCGTTGACGGACGGTCGATGCCTGTTTGGTCCGCCGTGCGCATGCGGGCCGGGCAGATTATCCAGGTCGTGCCTTTGCCAACCACGCCAGGCGTGTGGGCCTATCTCGCCATCCGCGGCGGGGTCGCCGTAGAGCCGGTGTTGGGCTCGCACAGCACCTACCTGCGCGGGGGGCTGGGCGGTTGGAACGGTCGCCTGTTGCAGCCCGGCGACAAGCTGCCGGTGGGCTTCTGCCAGCCCGATTGGGAACGGGCGGGCTGCCGCGTGCGCCCAAATTCCCGGCCCGCCTATGCCAATCAGATCACCGCTCGGGTGGTTTTGGGCCCCCAGGAGGATTGGTTCACCCCCCAGGCCGTACATCGTTTTCTGAGCCAGGAGTACACCCTGGGTTCGCTTTCTGACCGCATGGGCAGCCGCCTGCAAGGCCCGCCGCTCCAGCAAGCGCGCAGCGGCGATTTGCTCTCCGAAGGCATGGTCACCGGCGCGGTGCAGGTTCCGCCCGATGGGCAGCCCATCGTCATGATGCCCGACCGCCCCGTCTCCGGTGGCTACCCCAAGATCGCCACCGTCATCCGCGCCGACCTGCCGTTGTTGGCGCAGTTGCGTCCCGGTGAAGGCTGCCTACGCTTCCAGGCTGTCACGATAGAGGAAGCGCGCCTGGTTTTACGCCAGACGCGCTTCCTCATCGAGACCATTTTGTAGAGGGCCCGATCCGGGGCTGGGTTGCCCGCCCAGAACAGGTTCCCGCGTTACTGTCCGGATGAGTAGTCCGGCGGGTCGATCACTTCGGGGTGCAGCGGGGCCGGTTCCTCGGGGATCAACAGCCACAGCGCCAGGTACACAATGGAGGCCGTCCAGAAGGTAGCGAACAGAATGATGACGGTCAAAATCCGCACCACGGTTGGATCGATATTGAGATATTCGCCCAATCCGGCGCACACTCCGCCCAACATGCGGCTGCGAGAACGATATAGTTTTTTCATGGGTTCAGTCATGGCAAAGCTCCTTTTTTGTTATTACTCAGCCAAAGACAAGAGAGGCTTGGTTTTGAGGTGTATCGTTCTGGCTGAGCAGACATCATTTTTATATAATCCTATACGGGTAGGCCTGGTAAAAGTTGCACGGGTTTTCAATTCCTTCTTGACATTAACGTAACGTCATAGTTTATACTTCTCAACAATGAGGCAGTCATGAGCTATACCGTCAAACAAATTGCCAAACTGGCAGGCGTCAGCGCGCGGACCCTGCACTATTACGACGAGATTGGGCTGCTCAAGCCCGCCTCGATTGGTCAGAACGGCTACCGGCAATACGATGAGGATTCACTCCTCCGGCTGCAGCAGATATTGTTTTTCCGCGAGCTGGATATGCCCCTCGAGCAGATCATGCGCATCATGGGACGCCGTGATTTCGCTGTGATCACCGCTCTACAGGGACACAAGCAGGAACTCCGCAAGCGCATCGCGCAGATGGAACGCTTGATCGCTACCGTGGAACGCACCATTCGACACTTAGAAGGAGAAGAAGAAATGAGCGAACAACAAATGTTCGAAGGCTTCAGTGAAGAACAACAAGCTGAATACGAGAAAGAGGCCATGCAAATGTACGATCCCGAGACCGTAAAAGCCTCCAATGCCCGCTGGAAAACCTACAGCGCCGCCGAGAAGCAACGGATCTTTGACGAGGGGAACGCGGTGTACCTATCGTTTATCCAGGCCATGCCCGCCGGCCCGGCCTCTGCCCAGGCGCAAGCCGCCGTGGAAGCCTGGCGCCGCCACATGGACTACTTCTGGACGCCCCAGGTGGACCAGTTGCTGTGCCTGGCGGAAGGCTACGTGGACGAGCCGCGCTTCCGGGCCACATTCGACAAAATGCACCCGGCCCTGGCCGAATTCATCCGCGACGCAGTCAAGGTGTACGTGCAGGGAAAGTAGGAGATTTTTCGTCCGACCTCTAGACCTGACAGGTTTTCGAAAACCTGTCAGGTCTTTTTTTGGAACTTTTCTCAACCTTTGAAGATTTACCCTACTTTGGTGCTTGCATTAATCGGACATATCTTGTACAATATAAATACCCCACCCCCCAGGGGGGGGGATAAGAAAGGAGCAGCAATCATGCACCACGACAACACCGACCCCATCCGCCGGCTCAAAACAGCCGAAGGCCATCTGCGCGGCATTCAGCGCATGTTGGAAGAAGACGCCTACTGCATCGACGTCATCCGCCAGATTCAGGCCGTGCAGTCTTCCCTCAACAAAATCAGCGCCTTGCTGCTCGACCAGCATCTGAATTCGTGTGTCATCACCGCGGTCCGCGGTGAAGACCCCGCCGAACGCGAACGCGTCATGAAAGAAATCGGCGATGTCTTTGAAGCCGCGACGCGGGTCTAACCCTACTGTTTGGAGGATTTCATGAAAACCGTTACCTATAATATTCCCAATATTAGCTGTGGTCACTGCGTCCACACCATTACCACCGAAGTCAGCGAGTTGGAAGGCGTGCAGAGCGTGCAAGCCAGCGCCGAAACCAAGACCGCCGTGGTCACCTTTGACGCTCCCGCCACCGAAGAGCAGATCGTCTCGGTGCTGCGCGAGATCAACTACGCCCCGGCGAACTAACCTTCGCCGCGGGTGTAATTCGTCAAACTCCATCATCAGGGGCGCAGCACTTCACGCGCCCCTGCCCTATATGCTTTCCTGGAGGCCGCATGGCTGATTCCAAACAACTGACTCTCCCCATCACCGGCATGACCTGCGCCAACTGCGTGGCCAGCGTGGAACGCAACCTGAAGAAAGTAGACGGCGTCCAGGTAGCCGTGGTCAACCTGTCCTCCGAACGCGCCACCGTCGAATTTGACCCCGCTGTCGCCTCCCTGCCCGCCCTAATCGCCCGTGTAGAGCGAGCCGGATACGGCGTGGCCGCGGGCGAGGCCAACCTGTCTATCCGCCGCATGAGCGACGACAACGATGCCCGCCGCCTTGAAAAAGCCCTCTCCGGCCTGGAAGGCGTTCTTTCGGCCCAGGTCAGCTTTGCCGGCGAGCGCGCCCGCGTCAACTACATTCCCACCATCGTCAGCCAGTCCGAGCTGCGCCAGGCTGTAGCCGCGGCGGGCTTCGAAGCCATTGAAGCCGGCGGCGACGCAGAGGACGCCGAGGCCCTGGCCCGCCAAAAAGAGATCGACACCCAAAAGCGCCACCTCCTGGTCGGCTTGATCTTCACCGTGCCGCTCTTCATCCTGGCCATGTCCGGCGACCTGGGTCTGCTGCCCATGAGCATCTCTCACGCCCCGTGGATGAAGTGGCTCATGCTGGTCCTGGCCGCCCCGGTGCAATTTTACGTAGGCTGGCAGTATTACGTCGGCGCGTACAAGTCTCTGCGCAACGGCTCGGCCAACATGGATGTGCTGGTAGCCCTGGGCTCTTCGGCGGCTTTCCTCTACTCCTTACCGGTCACCTTCGGTTGGCTTTCGGGGCACGTTTATTTCGAAACAGCCGCGGTCATTCTGACCCTCATCAAGCTGGGCAAGCTGCTCGAGGCTCGCGCCAAAGGCCAGACCAGCGAGGCGATCAAAAAACTGATGGGCCTGCGTGCCAAAACCGCCCGCATTATCCGCGACGGAGCCGAAATGGATGTGCCCATCGATGAGGTCAAGGTTGGCGACGTGGTTCTGGTGCGCCCCGGCGAGAAGATCCCCGTAGACGGCGTGGTCGTCGAAGGGCGTTCCTCGGTAGACGAATCCATGCTCACCGGCGAATCGCTGCCCGTCGAAAAAGGCCCCGGAGCCACCGTCATTGGAGCCACGCTCAACAAGCTGGGCCTAATCAAGTTCGAGGCCACGCGCATCGGTAAAGAGACCGCCCTGGCCCAAATCATCCGCCTGGTGGAAGAAGCCCAGGGCTCCAAAGCCCCTATTCAAAAACTGGTCGACCAGGTCTCCAATATCTTCGTCCCCGCCGTCATCGCCATTGCCCTGCTCACCTTCCTGGGGTGGCTCTTGTTTGGCCCGCCCCTGGCCATTAACGCCGAGGTGAGCAACTTCACCCGCGCCCTCATCGTCATGGTGGCCGTGCTGGTCATCGCCTGCCCGTGCGCAATGGGCCTGGCCACCCCCACTGCCGTCATGGTCGGAACCGGGAAAGGCGCGGAGATGGGCGTGCTCATCAAGAGCTCCGAAGCCCTGGAGCGGGCCGGGCACGTGCAAATGGTGGTCATGGATAAAACCGGCACCATCACCCGCGGCCAACCCGCCGTCACCGACATCGTGACCTCGGGCATGGACGAAAACGAACTGCTGCGCCTGGCCGCAGCCGTGGAGAAAGGCTCCGAGCATCCCCTGGGCGAGGCCATTGTGGCCGAGGCCGGCAACCGCGAGCTGATCCTGTCTGAGCCGCAAGGTTTTTCAGCCATCGCCGGACACGGCGTGGAAGCCCAGGTGGAAGGCCGCCACGTGCTGGTGGGCAGCCCGCGCATGATGACCGATCGCGGCCTGGACACAGCCCCGCTGGATGCCGACATCCGCCGCCTGCAGGGCGAAGGCAAGACCACCGTGCTGGTCGCTATCGACGAGCACGTGGCCGGAGCCATCGCCATCGCCGACACGGTCAAGGCCGGGTCCGCCGAAGCCATCCAACAACTTCATAGAATGGGCATTCGCGTGGCCATGCTCACCGGCGACAACCGCCAGACCGCCCAAGCCATCGCCCAGCAGGTGGGCATCGACCATGTGCTGGCCGAGGTGCTCCCTGGCGACAAAGTAGCCGAGGTGAAAAAGCTGCAAGCCGAAGGCTTTGTCACCGCCATGGTCGGCGACGGAATCAACGACGCCCCCGCCCTGGCCCAGGCCGATGTGGGCATTGCCATTGGCACCGGGGCCGACGTGGCCCTGGCCTCTGCCCCCGTGGTGCTCATCAGCGGGGACCTGCGTGGCGCGGCCCGCGCCATTCGCCTGTCCCGCGCCACCCTGCGCACCATCCAACAAAACCTGTTCTGGGCCTTCTTCTACAACGTCATCCTCATCCCCGCCGCCGCTCTGGGTTACCTGGTTCCCGCTCTGGCCGCCGGCGCAATGGCCTTCAGCAGTGTGTTTGTCGTCACCAACAGCCTGCGCCTGCGCAGGAAAAATATTCAATAATTTCAGGAGTGTTATGCGCCGTTTCTCGTCCCCTTATCGTCTGATCGTTGGGCTCGCCCTGGTAGCCGTCCTATTAGCAGGATGCAACGCTTCCGGACAACCCGGCGGGGATTTTGCCACCCTGCCCGCCGGGAAAGCCTATGCCGAGGGGCAGGAAATCTTCTTCTCCCACACCGAAGCCTCTGACCCCGACATCGCTGCCATGTTGACAGACATGATGGACTCACCCGTCCTGCACGTGCCCGCCCTGGCCCAGGTGCCCGAGTCGGCATTGGCCGACGTGTACGTGTTTGAAAACGGCCCTACCGGAAAAGGCCCCTTGGGCTTCCAACCCGACGTGTTCGACAGCCCACCCGGAACCCCTGGTTACTCGCCTCTCCGCCAGATCATCCTGGTGAAGTGGTCCGAAGCCGCCCAACCGCGCGAGCTCAAAGCCGAAGCCGAGATTCTGGACGCCGAAGCTGCTGGCGAACTCACCCTCACCCGCCCCGGCGTGGTGGTCAACATGCCCTTCATGGTCTGGGAAGAAGGCCAACGCTAGCCTTGCCTATCTCCAAATCATCCATTCCCTGCACGGGCGCACGGCGTGCGCCCGTATTGCTTGGGCTTGATTCGCCTCTCTCCGCGCCTCCGAGGTGATCGCCTTCTACCTCAACCCGCGCTATAATGAAAATGCGAGAGGAGGTGCGGCATGTTCCAACGCATCCTATTAGCCTATGATGGTTCCGAATGGGCCAAAAGAGCGGCCATGTTGGCCGGTGAAATCACCCGCAAAGAAAAAGAAGCCGAACTGTGGATCGTATGCGCGATGGGCAATGTGGCTAGCACAATGGGCGAAGCCCTGGCTGAGCAGTGGATCTCGGTGCAAACCGTGGAGGGCGGCAAACTTCTCGACGAAGCCGAAGAGCTGGTCGGCACCCACGTGCCCATCCACCGTGAACTGCTCTTCCGCCCTCCCGCCGAAAGCATCATCGAGGTGGCAGACACCCGCGGCATCGACCTGATCATCATCGGCTCGCGCGGGTCGGGAGCCCTGGCCGGGCTGCTGGTGGGCAGCCAATCGCAAAAGGTGATTAGCCTGGCCAAATGCCCGGTTATGGTGATTAAATAACGTTAACGGAAGGGCATCTTTCGAGTATAATGGTTGCAACGCCCCCGTAGCTCAAGTGGACAGAGCGCCTGACTTCGAATCAGTAGGTTGCGGGTTCGATTCCTGCCGGGGGCGCCAGAATATGTGGGGGTTCGGAGAGATCCGACCCCCACATATGCTATCTCAAAGCGATTTTTTTGGTTTGTTTTCATAGATTATGCGACGCTGCCTGCAATTTGCCTGCAATTGGATTAGAAGTCTAATACATCATGCGCTGGGCGATTGACCGGTTGAGGCGCTTTGGGAGATGGATTAGCTCCACCCATCACCAGATCCTCGATAATCTGAGAAGCCTCACCCTGAAGTGACGGAAGGGCATGCGAGTAGATGCGAAGGGTAACCTTAATATCTGTGTGGCCGAGGCGTTCTCCAACGATTTTTGGATGAACATTCATCAGCAGCAGTAACGTGGCGCAGGTGTGGCGGATGTCATGAAAACGGATCTTCGGCAGACCAGCACTCTCCAGCAATTTCCGGAAATCTTTTATCAGGTTGTTTGGGTCAATGGGATTGCCAACCAGGTTCGGGAACACCAGGTCATGCGCCTGCCATTTCTTCCCACTGATCATTTTCTGCATCGTAACCTGCTGTTGTTGGAGCTTCAAGTGTTTTATCGTCTCTGAACCAATCGGTATGCGCCTTTCACTCGTTTCACTCTTAGGGGTTTTGAAAAAAAACCTTGGTTCCCCTTCTACTGGATGATCCACCCATTGAACCTGTCGCTGCACCTGAAGCGATCCACTATCATAGTTCACATCCGACCATTTCAAACCCAGTAGCTCACCCTGCCTCATTCCTGTCACGATCGCCACGTAAAACAAATGCTCGTATCGATGACCTTCAGCCGCTTTCAAAAAAGTCTGCACCTGTTCCTTCGACCATGTCATCATTTCAGGCGCTTTATAACCAATTTTATCGACGGCCGCTGCCGGATTATATGGAATTACTCGGCGCTTCACATAATACTGAAAGAACTTGTGCAAGGTTGCCAGAATATATTGCTGCGTTCGGGTGCCTGCCCCATTTTCACGCGCGGCTGTCATAATAGCATCAACATGATCGGGCTTCACATCGATAAGCTTGAGTCTGGGTTTCACATAGGGCAGGATATGGAGACGAGTTATTTCGCTATATCGAGAGTAGGTTTTAGGCTGCCAGTTGCTGTGTTTACCGCTTTCCAGCCATTTGGTCAATGCATCCTTAACTGGAAGCCGGGCAGTTTCAACCGAAAGGCCTACCTCCGCTTGATTTTGCATTTCCCGCTTCCACTTTTGAGCTTCCGTGAAAGTAGGAAAAGTTTTCGTTACTCGCTTCCCTCCGATCGTTATTTGGGCTTCCCAATATCCACGATCCTTTCTTTCTCGAATAGATCCTTCATTATTTCCGCGCCTTGTTTTCTTCTTTTGTTCAGTCATTTCGTCTCCAAAACTTAATGGTAAGGGTCAAGGGTAAGCATCTTTGTTCACATATGAGAACATACACGAGTATATTCAGATGAGATAAGGAAGTCAAGCAATGTCACCCGTTAGTCGAAAACCTTCTCCTTCTCGTTCGGTGCGTCTCGCAGATTTCATTCAATCTCGTTTGGAAGCTGATAAGCTGTCTTTGCGTAAGGCTGCAAAAGGAATCGGTATTGCACCATCCCACTTATCGAGCATTTTGAAGGGGGAAAAAACTCCAGATGCTGGTGTGTGTAATGCAATTGCAGATTTCTTTGGTATTCCTCGTGTTCAGGCGTACGGATTGGCCGGTTGGCTTAATTTGGGCGAACAAAACGATGAGGCACTGGACACCCTTTTAACTCCATTTGCAGATACGCCAGAACAACTGGCAAAATTGAAGTGGATTTATTCCAGCATCGGAGATCGGGCTGCTAGAGAAGATTTTCTTAAGTGGGTGCTGAAACGTTGACCTCATTTTGTTTATAAGTCGGTGGTCAGGTTAGAGCGAATGAACGCCTCGAGATCTTCCAGTCGGATACGCTTGGCCCGACCAAACTGAACTGCAGGCAAAACGCCTTCATTGATGAGAGCATATAAGTGAGAAGTTGATACCTTGGTGATCGTTGCCACTTCTTCGATGGTCAGCAGGCGAGGAAGTTGTGGCTCTACCGAATGACTGACTTGCTGCATTGCGCCTCCGAAAAGAGATAAGAATTTAGCGGTGATAGCATTCCCGTCGCGCAAGGAACAGTGTTATAATAACACCAATCCGGAATTTGTCAATACAATGCCGAAGTGACATCAATCCTGAACAGAGGTACAATGGAAACACCATTTGCAAAAGCAAAACGCCAGGCGATGAACGCGGAATTTGATTCGGAAGCGTTAACGAAACGAATTACAAAGCTCCTAAAAGATCGGAATGAGTCGCTACGCGAAGCCGCGCTGGAGTCGGGTCTAGACCACCAAGCCTTACGCCGTTTCATGGCCGGCCAGCGCCCTAACATGATCGCCTGCATTCTGCTAGCAGATCATTTTGACGTTAATCCCAATGAATTCTTGCAGCTCGCCGGCTGGCCAGCATTGAAGGTATTTGATATCCAAGTCACCAGCGCAGAGAACCTTCCACCTGAGGCTGTAGATGTGGCGAAAGATATAGCCAGAATAAGTGATCCAGGAACCAGGAAGATGGTTAGCGAGGCGGTACGCGCTTTATTAACGAAGTACTTCGAATAAGAAAACATCCTTATCGGCATGAAAGTATGTCGAGCGGCCAGAAAACAGAAGTGCATGTGAGTGTTCAGGCCTGTTACAAAAGGTCAATTATCGGGAGGAACAATGTGGATTCTTGACCCTAACGCTGGAGATGGAAGAGAATGGCTATCAGTACTCGACGGTGAGCTAAAAATTGCAGTCGAGTTCGATAATTCTGAACAGGGTTTTGAGGATAACATTAAGCTTGTTTTTTCAGAAAACGTTCAGCCGGAGTTTGCTCTTTTTCGCGCTAATGAAACCTCATTTGGACTGACATCAGATGAAGCGCGAAAACTGGCACAGTGGTTGATTACTTCTGCGGAACAAAATGATAAATGGCTACAACAGTCTACTTAATCGCACTGGTTTTGCCTGCTTATTAAAGGGGAAAAATGAATCTATCATTCGTATTACTTGGTCTTGATATGGTCTGGTTCGTCTCTAGCATTATTCTTGCGATGACGGTGTATCTTACAGCCAGGGCAGTTATTAAGCTCCCTCTATATGTCACTGACCGTAGACGGCACTTCTATCCGTTACAGACCGTAATTCTTGTCTTGGGGAGCTTACTTATTGTGCTACAACTGGTCTTTTTGGCATCAAGTCATACCCCACCAACACCAGTTTTTCCTCTTCCGACTGAAATAACCATTGTATTGGCTGCCATTTGTATTACTGTTGTTTTACTGCAAAATTGGTATCAGCATAGGCTTCCGTTCACTGACAATCAACGGAGATACCGGGCACGTAAGAATCGAGTTTGAGATTCCAGTGCCGAAGAGTGGGGAATTAATTACTCTTGCAATGGCCGAATAAGCAGACTCCAGTAGTACTCAGCAGCACCTTGCTGCGAAATTGGATCTCGACCTACCCCTCCCATCATCGGCATTCCAAATCCTTTCAGCTGCAAGGTATACCCATTTTCGGCAATAGTAAGCATCTCATTGTAACTGTTAGCTTTGTCTTCACCGGAATGGGAGTAGGCAATACCAGCGGCCCCTATCCCCCCTTTGCCTATAGAATACCAGATCGCACACTGGGCAACGCGTGCTCCATCGTCATAAATGGAGGCTGTAAAGCTGGTTTCACTGACGCGTTTGAACCGCGTTTTAATATTCGGATTTCGTGCCTGCAGCTCCTCAAGTGAGCCGACAAAGTAGCGGGCAATATATTCATAGGAATCCTCTATAAATGCGTCTTTGTCGTGGTCGTCAAACTTCTTTTTTATGCGTAAATTGCTTGATCGTTCCGAAGACTTTTCAGTTTCTTGAGAGCTCGGAGCTTCTTCCGGTTTTGTAGCAGGGGGTGCTACTTGGAATCTTTTAGCTACCTCCCGAATATCTTTTACCACTATTGCTAAGGCTTCGTGCTGATTAGCGAACATAGAAACTGGTTTTCCATCAGTCGGTGTTGCACGAAGCTGACCAAACGGGGACGAGAGCCAGTCGCAGGGATGTAAAATCACAGGGATAACAACTGCTGCCTTTGCCCTGTGCTTTTCGAGCGCCCGCTTCATTTCTTTTTCATAGCAGTAATCAGAATTCAAAAAGTTTGCACTAATGAGAAGCAAAATAATTCCTGCTTTTTCAAGTTCGGCACTAATAGCCTCATTAAAGTCACTCCCTGCGGTGATACGCCGGTCATGCCAGGCTGATATAATCCCTTGGCGCTTCAGCAATCCCAGGTGCGTTTCAAGCTCGTTTCTGAGATCCTCATCTTTGTGAGAATATGAGAAAAACAAAGATACCATGTTTATAGATCTGCCTTTCCTCAGATGAGATGATCAAGTTGCTTAAAGAAAGCGATTAGATTGCCACTGGCAAAATTAGGATCCTCTAAGCCCCGCTTCTTCCAAAGGTCAACGACTGCATTTTCTTCACGGTTCAGTTTTCGTGGAATGCCTCCGCTACCACCCGGACAATTAGGGGTCACAAGGGCAATATTAATGCTTCCCTGTTGAACAGTAACCCGCACGAACACAATTGCGCCGCAATCTTTCCTTCTATTTATCTGTTGGTTTATCCATTGTTCGTCAATGTCTTTTGGCTGATTGAACTGTCGTTCGTATTCGCAGATCTTTATCGTAATCATGGTTGCTCCTAGTTAAGGCAAACAAAAACGCCCAGCCTACGATAGATAGGATTGGGCGCCAGGTGGGATAGATGACCAAATGAGCGTCCTAGCCCAAGAATAAATAGAACTCTTTTTCTATTTATGAGTATATCACTTTTATTTGCTTTTCACAGTTTACCTCAGTCTATTGTTTTTTAGCGCTAGATAGTTTGCAGCCCCGGCAATATTGCCAGGGCTGCTCCGCCCTCAATAGAACTTACTTGTCGGCTTTATGCTTGGTTTTATCAACCAATACAAAACCCTGACCAGGTTTAGAAGTCGGTGGGAGGGTTTCACCTTTTGTAGCCGTAATTTCTTGGCCGGTTTGACCGCCCTTTGGACCAACAACCCCGTATTGTCCTGATACAGGAGCTTTCTGACCTGGCTTATGGGTAGGACTTTTGGCTTTGCTCATCTTTGTCTTCTCCTTCGGTCATTGTGACCAGTCACCTAAACGCTTTTTGCACTCATTAGCAGGCAATCTTGCACCCTGATCTAGCATCCGCCCGAGGGCGTTGGCGGCTCGCTTAGGAGAAATTGCCTGACAACGAACCATTTCATCGAGCAGCCAGAGAACACCGTGTACAGATAAGCTGTTAGCTCTAGCCAATTCGCTGAGCTGCCTTTCCCCTGTCAGCAAGGTGGCTTTTAGCATTCTTGCTAACAGAAACGCAGATAAGTCTGTTACTGAAAGACTTCTATGAACTTGCCGTAACGTAAATAGCTCAGACACCGTAGGCGGATCTAGCTCTTGCGCTGTTAGTCCCATTGCCGCCAAAGCATCCCATGGTGGTCTGACGAGTTCAGTCATAGCAAAGTCCGGTACCACAAACTGATAGGGTAAATGGAAGACATCGGCGAGAATCCCTCCATTTTCCAGGTCTATCCAGATATTTGTATCAGTCACCAAGATGAACGGCAAGGTCATTCTGCTGCGTAGCCTCCGTTACCCACCGTTGTTGTAAAGGTTCACCCAGTAATTCTTGCGCGCGCGACCTGGTTATCATGTCTTCTGCTAAAGCACGGTACACCAATCGCTCCATACGCATTGGTTTCTCTGGTGGATAGACCTCTCCTGGTTCTTTCCGATGCCAGTTGTTCGTCCGAAACCGTTGAAAAAGGCGCGCGGCCGTATTTTCCGAGATGATCCCAAGATCTTTTGCTCGATAAATCCAGGCCTGCATACTTAAGCCGTACTTACGCTTAAGCATATACAGCTCATTCACATCCAACTCAGTGCGACCTGACCCTAATTCAAACCGGGCCGTCTTCTCTGGTACGAGGAAAGCGGCTGCAAACCGGTGTGCAGCGTGCTCCAAGTCCATTTCACCTTGCACATCGAGAACCAAGTGACCCAATTCATGACCAATGTTGAAACGCTGCCGATCACCAGGTAAATCGCTCTTAGTAACGATTACAGGAACACCGTCTGCCATGAAAGTGCATGCATCGAAATGGTCAAAGCCAGAAACTACCCCAACCTTGATCCCTTTATCTTCGAGAAGTTGAATCAGGTTCTCAATAGGGTCTAAGCCCAAGCTCCATGCCTCACGCATATCGGAGGCAGCTTGTTCCACCTCTTGTAATGAATTTACTTTGAAAACTGGAAGGCTTACTTCATGACGTTCATCAGGAAACAGGCTCTCAACTTCCAGATATCTTTCGGCCCATTCTTGAATGCGCATTTTGATTGCATCTTGTTCTTTAACGCCCAAAGATGAGTGCTTCCGATAGGCTTGTAGTTCTACGACTATCTTCGAAGGGCGAAAGAAAAAATCAATATTTACCTCTAATGCCTGAGCAATACGAAGCAATACTCCTGAACTAGGCGTATCCTGATCCCGCTCATACTTAGAGATAGCCATAGGGCTAATCCCTACCTGCGCTCCAAGATCTCGTAAGCTCAAACTATTTGATTTACGCGCCTGCTTGATCCGCTGACCAATGGTCATCGCTCCCTCCTTTCATGTCCTCCGGTTTACATAATATCATAAAATAAATGTTTTGTAAACCGACCAAATAAAAAGCAAAAACGAACACCTTAGCTGGACATATCCTCTTCTAGTTGACCGTTTTTCATTTTAGGCTTTCATGAACAATATTTTGAAAGTTTTTGAAACTGGAAATCGGACTGGTTTTAGCCTAATTCAATTAGAAATTACTTCTTTCAGCACTTTCAGTCGTATAATTATCCTGTTGTTGCTTCTCGTTCGGTCCAAATATTAGAAATTAATTTCAATGTATTAGTTTTATCTTGGTGCTTTATTAGGCAACCACATACTACAGGATTCAGATTCATGGCATTATCAACCACATCATCAGAAACCAAAGTAAAGCCCATTCTTGGGGGACATGAGACTTTTGCATTTCGTAACGGATGGCTAAAAAAGGGGGTTGACGCTGCTAGAAAAGACCCTTCTGTATTTACCAAAGAGGATGCTCTTGTAACTTTAGGGGTTGGAAAGAATATGGTTCGGTCCATCCGTCATTGGTGCCTTGCTGCAAAGCTATTAGAAGAAACCAGCGGAACTGGGCAGGCGCGTCCTCTTCAAACAACATGGCTGGCGGACTCTCTGTTAGCAGAGAGGGCCTGGGATCCTTACCTGGAAAAAGAAGGCTCGTTGTGGCTACTCCATTGGGAGATTGCCACCAATCCAGTTCGAAGTCTCATTTGGAATATCCTATTTTCTGACTACCTGGAACCAGAATTTACCAAGCAATCACTCACAAGCTTTATCACAAAACAACTGGACTACAGAAATGTCCGAACCACAAGTAATATGATTCTTCGTGAGATTGACTGCTGCCTTCACACCTATGTAACGACCAGGACATCAAAAAAGCAGAAGTCAAAACAAGACGGAGGGCTTGAAGAAACCCTAGATTGTCCTTTAGCTGAATTAGACCTAATTCGCTTTATGCCCGAATATGAGCTTTATCACTTCAATGTGGGTCCAAAAGCTTCTCTACCTGCCGAGGTTTTTGGTTACTCATTGCTGTCCTTTATCCCCACAATTGCTCCTCATCGGAGCACAATAGCATTGGAAGAATGTATTTACAAGCCTGGGAGTCCTGGCCAGATCTTCAAGTTAGATGACAATAGCGTGGTTGACTATTTGGAAGTTTTGGAAGAAAAACTATCTGGCAACATCCGTTTGATAGAAACGGCAGGCTTGAGCCAAATTTATCTTACGGATGACATTGTTCGCGATATCGATATAACTGGGCGGAATTTATTACAGAGCTATTATGAATAACATGGTACAAGAACAGACTTTCCCTAATTTAGATTCACTTGTTCATATTCGCCAGCATGGTTTGCGTTCTATCCAAGTAGAAAATGATCTTGGAAACCAGGGAATAACCGAGAACTACGTCTTAACGGCTCAAAGCCGAACTAGCCTCAGCCGGGTTTTACAGAACCTAAACGAGAAAAATCATGCTCGAAGCTGGACCTTAACCGGGCCTTACGGCTCCGGTAAATCCTACTTCAGCCTGTTTTTGATGAATCTTGCCTGTGTTCAGCAGCCGGCACATTCCTTCACTATTTCACAATTGCAAAGCGTTGACCCAGTGTTGACACAGCAAGCAGAAATCGCATTTCATTTGAACGAATCCCGCGGATTGCTGCCTATTGCTATTACCGGTTTTCGAGCATCGTTTATAGACTGTTTAAAACACGGCTTTCTTCGCGCTATTGATAAATTGGAGAAGAGCCAGGCGCTTATTGACTTAAGACAAGAACTGGAAGGTTGGACCGCCAGGACCGAAAGCCGGTCGGTAATTCGGTGGATACAAAATCTCGTTTCCACAGTAACAAGTAGCGATTATTGTTATCATGGTGTGCTTCTGGTTTTTGATGAGATGGGCAAGCCGCTAGAATTCGCCTCCACACATTCAGAGGATGTAGATGTGTATCTACTGCAAGAATTAGCGGAGTATGCTAATCGCAGTGGAAATACACCATTTCTTTTTGTTGGCATCCTACATCAGGGGTTTGAACGCTATGCTGCTACTCTAGATCAAGCCACTCAACGAGAGTGGAACAAAGTTCAGGGCAGGTTTGAAGATATCGCTTTTCAAGAGCCTCCAAACCAGCAAACGCGTCTGTTAGCAAAGACGATAGAGCCAATTGATTTAGACCAAATTCGAGAGAAGGTTCCATCTCTTGCAGAAACGGCTCAGAATGCGATAAGCGCTGGATGGTGCCCAGCACTGATGAAAGAGGAAGAATTCCTTGAAATATGTAAAAGTGCGTATCCCTTCCATGCATCCACACTTGTAGCACTTCCTTATCTTTTTAAACGACTAGCTCAAAACGAACGCTCTATTTTTGCATATTTAGCATCCTATGAGCCGTTTGGGTTCCAGGAATTTCTACGCTCACATTCAACTCCAGCCTTTTTACGTCTACCAGACCTGTTCGACTACCTGGTAGCAAATTTCCAGGCAAAACTCTATGCCTCTAATCGCGCACGTGCCTTAACCGAAACGTTAGAAAGGCTCAATACGGCAACCGGTTTGAACAGTTTGGAAATAGCAATTGTCAAATCAATCGGCTTGCTTAATTGGTTGAGTGAAGTAAGTTCTTTGCAGGCCAATGAAGCTTTGCTTTCAAATGCGCTAGTCAGTGAGGAAAATTCCTACCAGGAAATCCGAAAGGCGACCGCCGAACTCAAAAAACGATCAATTATCGTCTTTCGGAAACACAGTCGAACCTATGCGATTTGGCAGGGAAGCGATGTTGATATTGAAGAACGCATGGCGGTAGCCCAGCAGCAAGTTGGCGGTTCCTTTGGACTGGCAGAAGCAGTTCAGCGTTACCTTCCTCCAAGACCGCTCATTGCCCGCCGGCACAGCTACCAGACCGGTACCCTGAGATTCTTTGAAGTGCGGTACATCGATTTTGCTATGCGCGATCAGATTTCACTAGATCTGAAGACTGGAGCCTCCGGTTTAGTGATTTTATGCCTGGCCGCCAGTCAACCGGAAGTTGAAGGCTTTACCGCCTGGGCAGAACAGCCCGAAATCAGAGCAGCAGAAGGTGTGTTAATTGGAATAACGAAAAGGACTGCTCGATTAGGAGAGCTTTTGTATGACCTGCGCTGCTATCACTGGGTTGAAGAAAATACACCGGAACTTCGTGATGACCCAGTTGCACGTAAAGAGTTGTTCATTCGCATCAATGCTATTGAAACGATTATTCAAGGTGAATTAGATAATTCTGTAAGCCTACATCGCTTAACCGACTCATCCGGCTGTCTATGGAAGTTCAAGGGAGCAGATCTCTCAATTAATTCCGATGAAGGAATTTCACAAGTCTTGTCGAAGATTTGTGATGATCTCTATCCCTCAAGTCCAAAGATCTGGAATGAGTTAATCAATCGTCGCAATCTCTCTTCACAAAGCGCGGCAGCCCGGCGAAACCTGATAGAAGCCATGCTTACGCGAATCAATCAGCCTCAAATGGGAATTGAGGGTTATCCTCCAGAACGAAGCATGTACGAAAGTTTGTTACTGGGCGGTGGCCTGCATCAGGAAGTGGAAAATGGGAAGTGGCAGATTACTGAACCGAGCACTTCAGATCCTCTGAACCTCCTGCCTGCTTGGGAGGCGATAAAATCCTTTGTTTTCACTTTTCCACCAGAGCCTCGGCCGGTGGTAAAACTGTTTCAACAATTGATGGCACCACCTTACGGAATAACGGAAGGAGTACTTCCAGTGATCCTGTGCGCCTTCTTGCAGGTATATGCGGATGAAACCACAATGTACCGCGAAGGTACTTTACTGGTCGAGCCGAATGTGCCAGACTGGGAAGTTATGCTTCGCCGCCCTGAGCTGTTTGCTGTTGCTGGCTGCCAGGTTACTGGCAACCAAGCCGCGGTGATTGCTCGCATTGCTCGCGGGCTCAACACTCCCCCAACGGTTATGGCAGTGGTACGCACCCTCGTGCGCCAAATACGGTCTCTTCCTGAATATGCCTGGAAAACTCAGCATCTCTCGAAAGAAGCCATTGGCCTGCGAAAAGCAATCGAAACAGCTCATTCTCCAGAAAAACTTCTATTTCTGGATTTGCCACAGGCATTATTGCTGGAACCAATCGCCGGCGATCGATTGGATGAACAGGCCCTGGAGAAATTTTTCAACCGGCTAAACCTTATACTGTCGGAGTTAGCTACAGCAACTCCAAAGCGCCGCGAATGGGCTAGAGACACTCTCCTTGAAGCCTGCGCCCTGCCAACCGGGATTGAAGGATGGCAGATGTTTATTGACATTGCCAGAGAAATGAACGGAAAAATACATCATCCTACCCTGGCCCCATTAGTCAAAAGGACTGCTGAGGCAGCAGATGCAGCTACAGCATTAGACAGTGCTCTTGGTCTTTTGGCAAATCGTCCTATGCGCGCCTGGACGGATGTTGATGTAAATCGTTTCCCTGCGCAGGCCAGTTCATTAGGCCAAATCTTTGTTTCAGAGCGTAATGGATTCCTCCCAGGAGTAACACTCACCCATGAGGAAAAACAGCGAAGCGAGAAAATCACCAGTCTGTTGCAAGAGCAGCTACAACAGTATGATGAAGATCCGAAGATCTTGCTGGCGGCTCTGCAGAGCTTGCTTGATCATTTCAAATCTGAAAACCCGTCATATAATAATTAAACTGCTTATATAATAGAGGTATTACATCCGATGGAATCGAAACCAAAAGATCACCCTGTTCGCCATATCCTTTCCCTTTCTGGCGGTAAAGACAGTACCGCATTAGCAATTTATATGCGAGATCGGATACCAGAGATTGAGTATGTTTTCTGTGATACCGAAAAAGAGCTGCCTGAAACCTATGATTATCTAAAAAAACTTGAGGTTTATCTCGGTAAGCCTATCACTTACTTAAAACATGATGGAAGAGGATTTGATGAATTGCTTCTTGCAAGAAGGGGATTTCTCCCTTCTCCACAAGTACGATGGTGCACAGAACTCTTGAAAATCAAGCCATTCGAAAGGTACATTGGAGATGATCCTTGTTTCAGCTACATCGGTATTCGGGCAGACGAACCTCATAGAAAGGGATATATTTCCACTAAGCCTAACATTACACCCCAATACCCATTTATTGATGATGGAATAAAAAAGGATGATGTTGTTAGAATTCTAGATGAGTCGGGCTTAGGACTACCCGAATATTACAAATGGCGTTCCCGTTCTGGTTGTTATTTTTGTTTCTTTCAACAGCGAATAGAGTGGGTGGGACTTTTGGAAAATCACCCAGACTTGTACGAAAAGTCTATAGAATACGAACGCCAAGATCCACAAACTGGGGAAAACTACACATGGTCCCAACGCGAAAGTTTAAAGGACTTAAGAAATCCTGAGAGGATTGCACAAATTAAAGCCGAACACAAGCGTCAACAACAGATAACACTAGATAAGCTAAAGGCGCATCTAAGTTTGGCTCAATTGTTCGGGGATAACGATAATGACGAAGATGGTTGTTTGATTTGTCATCTTTGATGTGAAAGAGGAATTGCAGAACTCCAAACAGATTCAAGGGTTTTGACAATGGCAAAAGAGAATAATGATGCAAGCACTGGTTTTAGATTAGGTCTAACTTTCCACAGAACATTTCCATTAGTCCGATCCGCTGTTGTAGATATTTTAAAAGTAGCTGACAAAGAAGGGGGAATTAAGTCGTCTAACAGCCGAAAAAATATTCGCTCTGAAACAAATTTAGGTTCCATTTATATCGAAGCAATGCCAAGGTATGGTATGGGAAGTGGCCTACTTCTTAACACCAATACTCTTTCACCATTTGGATTTTACGCACTTGAACACGACCCGCTGCTAGATCAGCCCACGACACAATGGTTAATGCACTATCACCTCTCTGCGCCAAAGGGCCCTGGTCCTGTTTTTTGGCATGAGCTAGTTAAGTCACGGTTCAAAAGCGGAGATGAATTTACT
The DNA here is from genome assembly GCA_964403875.1 of uncultured Anaerolinea sp. Lineage (GTDB taxonomy): Bacteria > Chloroflexota > Anaerolineae > Anaerolineales > Anaerolineaceae > Anaerolinea. The sequence goes on from CAYOHX010000015.1 coordinate 25,299, forward strand.
GCTCAGGATATTGCAGACCAAGTGGGTGACATTTTTGAGCGAGAAGAGGGTAAACCATTAGCAGAGAGGTCAGCAAGATCTACAGCTACGATTTTTCTAGGCACTTATACACGTTCAGATAGTTTAGGAAATCTAGGTCTATTAGAAGAAGTCTCCACAGATCGCTACCGTGTACTCGATCCTGACCCGCCATTTGCATGGGTGGTAGGGTATGCTTTTCTCCACTGGTGGGAAGCTTTTGTCAGAGAGCAGAGGACAATTAACTTAAATGAGTTACATGGGGAAAACGGTGTTACAGATATTTTCATGATTGGTAAAGGCCGGATGAACAGCATACTTGAGGAAATGCAGCAAGAAGGCGTTCTGGAGTTGTACCGGGTTGCCCCGCCCTACCAGATCGTATTACTTCGCAATGACAAAGAACTGGCCTTGAGGAAGATGTATGGACTGTAGTACTCCTAGAGAAGTTGTCTCCCTTATTCGCGCAAATGTACTGCGCATTCGGATTGGGTTGTGGCTAATACCTGCTTCTTATCTTGGGCAAGAGCGAAATGAGGCTGCCCGATTATTATTAGAAGCTGTAGACATACGGCAGGAACTAGTTAAACAACTGCCAGTAGATGCACGTTTCGCTGGGTTAAACAGCCAAAAAGTCATAGACCTGATCGATGCAGTCACGCAACAGAAAGGCACGAGTGATTGCGCTCTCATCTACAATCTTGATCTTTTGCTTTCTCGCCTATCACCACAGGAGTGCGAGTTCGTTTGGCAATTGCTCTTAGAAGCCATGCCACACAGGCCACGCGCCATTTTGATAACAATGCCGGCTTCCGCTACGGATCTTCTCCCATCTCTCGATCAATTAAACCAATGGGCTCGGGAAAAACGCCTAGCCAGTTCCCCTAATTAAAATTTTTGGAGGATTCATCGATGACAACCATTCGCAACTTGGTAACAATGGACGAGCAGGCCGAATTCCGCAATGATGTACAGATTAGCGATTATGAAAATGAAGAAACAAACCTTTCTTTGCTTCAGAGTTATTTATTCACTGTTACTGCGCCGCAAGGACAAGAATCCTCCTCGGGGCTTTTACGGGCAATTACCGAATCTTACTTAAATCCTCGCCTTGATAACCGCATAGCCGTTATTGCAAACTACGGGCATGGGAAAAGCCATCTGGCACTGGTACTTGCCAATTACTTTGGCAAGCCATACCAATCCCAAGAGATGCAGATCGTTTTGTCAAAGCTCAACCAGGCGTTAGGAAATCCGGCTCAGGCACAGCGCTACCGGGAATTTCGTGAAAATCGTGCCGAGTTTCTCGTGATTCGCCTGCGCGGAGATAAATCACAGAGCTTGCGGGAGCAGTTTGTCCTCAGCCTTGAACAGTCTCTGAAGGAGCACGAGAGTACGAAAAACGTAGAGCTGCCTTTTTGGTATCAAAAGGCTGAAAGCTTGCTGCGGGGCCTCTCTGGAGAAATGCTTTCTAAAGCAAATCGCTACTTAGAGAACTATAGCACGGATGTACCGCTACTGATTCAGGACGTAAAAAATCGAAAAGATGCCGCTTATGATCTTTGTCGTAAGCTGTTTACAGAACTGCACGGTGTTGCGCCAGATTTCCGCGGTGAAGTAAGTGTTCGAGAGCTGATCAACTGGGTTTCGCAGCAGTATTGTGGCGATTCGAAACCTCTAGGTGGGCTGTTTGTTCTTTTTGATGAGTTCAGCCTGTACGTCAAACAATATGGGCAGCGCAATGCAGCCGGCGAATTACAAGATCTCCTTAACGGAATTGAGGATCAAAAAGGAAAAGCCGTCTTTCTAGCCTTTGCACAACATTCTCCTATTCAAGTTGCACGAAACACCTTACGGGCAGGGTCCAATCTTGAAACACTAGAACATGAGTTAACCCGCATACCTCGCGAACTGGTTCTATACTCTTTGATGGAAAGTGTTATCAACGCTTATCTTTCCCAACCTGATAGGGTTTGGAACGCCTTCCGATCCGATTCGTCCGTTCGAGGGCCGGTGGCGAGAGCCTCAAACTTGGCAATGGACCTGTTCACCAAACGATATGAACAGACATTGCGCTGGGATACAGAAAAGTTTGATGAAATCGTAACGAAAGGCTGCTTCCCCCTCCATCCATTGACCACCGCACTACTCTGTGATCTTAAGCTTCAGGCGATGGGCAGCGCAGGGAATCCACGCACAGTACTTGGTTTCGTTTTTGAACAGGTAAAACAAAAGGGAGACGAACTGGCTATAGAACAGGGCCAAATCAATTGGGTACTTCCCATTTACCTGGTCGACTATTTCAATGAGTACCTTCCTGAAAATTCACTCCTGCTATACGAGAACGCAAGAAGAAGTCTTGCACCCGATGCGCCTTCCGAACATGAAAACCTTCTGAAAGCTTTACTCCTTCAAGATCTCGCCAGATTGCCTGTTCGCAGAGATACACAGATAGGCTACTTGGCAGAAGCAGCTGGATTAAGAGTAGGGGATGCAGAAAAAAGCCTGAGAAAGCTGTCCGATTCTCGGACTATTCGATATGACCAGAACACCAAAATGTATTCCTTCTGGCCTGTAGCAGCGAATCCCCACCGGATGGAGGAGATCATTGAGCAGCGATTACAGGGACGAGGAGTCACCTGGGATTTACTCAGTGATATCAATAAATCATTCGTGCCAGTTCCAGTAGATGTTGCATGGGGGCATCAGGACGACTGGGAGGCAAGTGAACAGATCCTCACGCTTGATTATTTCACTCCACAGCGACTACGCGAATTGATACCTTTGTATCAAATGTCCTCTACTGGAGAGTTGACCGAAGGTAAGCGCGGCTGTTTGATCTGGCTGGTCGGCGAAACAGATGAGGAAGTATTGACACTAAAGCAGACAGCACCGCGGATTCTTGATGAAACCTTTCCTGGAGACAATCCCCCAGCGATTGTATTGATCCTACCCACCCGTCCTCATCCTAATCTGTTTACGACTTTTATAAAGAATCAGATTGTCGAGGATTTTTCCCAAGATGACCGGCGGGAAGTCGGCACAGAAATATATGAGCATGAGAAAGGGCGGTTGAAACAATCTCTCACATCGGAAATCGCCAACGTTCGAGGAGATCTCATAAATTACCGTACGAGCTCTAAACCATTTGCACGATATGCTGTACCAAGTGCTTATAGAGCGCCACTTCAAGTTTTTGGTGATATTGGCATTTATAAGCTCCTCAAAGAACTATATAACTTAACTTACCGATTCAGTCCCCCTGAGTTTTTTACCGAATTCCAGGTCATTGGAAGAGGTCAGAATAAACTTCGCAGTGCTGCCAGCAGTGTTGCGAGCGTACTGCTTCGGAATAGCCTTTCTAGTAATCGTGAAGCCATTACTGCGCAACCGGTAGCTAAACGCCTGTGCGAGAACTTCCTTCAGATTAAATGGCAATTAGTCTCCGCAGATTATCGCATTCGGGAACCAGGTCAGCAGCACCTTCTAGAGGCCTGGAACCAACTTGAACAGGCTTTCCCAGCGGGTGCAAGAGAGAAACGAGTTCGCTCAACACTTGTTAGCCTGCTTAACCCACCCTTTGGTTTTGACTATAACACGGTGACTTTGCTGTTCTGCGCTTGGATTGGCTACCATTCCCATGACCTTCAGATCAGCGGTCAAGGCCGAATCATGGGATTAGATAAACTGGCCGAGGTAATAACGAGTGGGAAGAATGCAAAACTCGTTTTCCAGGCGATCACTTCAGAGTTAAATTTAGCTATTACTCGCCGAGATCCTGGCCAAATTTTGCGAGAAGTCCAGGAGATCATTGAAAAGGTCAATCACAGCAACTTTAAGCAGGATGTTGCGCGTGACGCAATAACGAAACTGGATGAATTCAGCCGAGAACAGCCTTCTGATTCTCCAATAGCCAGTAATGCAAAACAGGCTGCAGAGAATTTACGGGCCGCTCTGGGCCAGGCTGAACGATATGATCAGCAGGCGCTTGAAATTCAGAAATCCATCCGTAGCGAAAAGAGCATCGATGTCGTGTTAAACCTGCACCAGCGCATTGCCGGCCTACAACGGTCTACCCTGGTTTTACAAACCGGCCCTCAGGAGAGTGATCTTCACGAAAAATGGCTCACCAGGTTATTCCAAATGGTGGAAGATGAATGTGCAACGCTAGAGGCAGTGCAGCGGAGAACTCAGGTTGAGGCTAATCAAAATAAGCTTCAAGATTTGAAGAAGCAGCTGAAAAAAGCCAATCAAACAAATCTGATCGAACGGGTAGATCGCGCTCTTAAAACCATCACTGAGAAAGATAAGGGTTTTGAGGCGCAGGAACGAGAAGCCCCATTACAGGCAGAAATCCGCACAATGGATACTCGTTCTGGTTTAAAAACCTTGTATAGCTATCGAGATCGCTTGCAACAAATCAAAGGTGCTTCAGAAGCAACCATGTTCCAAAGGAACGAAAGATTGCGGTCAATTGAACAAGAGATCAACAACCTGGAACAGTTTGCTAAGCAGTTGTCTGGCGCAATTGCACGGATCGATACGCAAGACGCGTTGAACGATTGGCAACGCCAGTTATTCCGAACCTACGACCGTTTTGTGGATACGCCTTACCAATCCGAGTTAGACGAAGCGGATCGCAAAGGCAAACACTTACAAGAATATTTACAAACCGTGAACACCATATCCAGAAGAACACTCACTTCTCCTGAAGATGCCTTTTCAGTGATAAGAGAGTTGGACACCCTTATCAATTCTTCAAAGGATGGCCTTTCTCAAACCCAGCTTTCGTTGGTTGAAAAATCAAAGCAGCGGATCGAGAACATGGTTCAAAAGCAGATTAACGATGCAAAGAACTGGTATCGGACTGTTGAGGTTCAGTATAACCAGGGTTCCTCACTTCATTCTGTTAGAGAGTGCTTGCTTACGCCACCAGCCTTTCTCCCTGGTGATGAGCGCACTCGGCTCGAACTATTAAAGCAAGAGGTTGAACAAAGGCTGGAGCAGGACATAATTGGCCAAATTGAGGCACGCTTCCGCCAAATAAAGGATTCAGTAAAAAGGGCTGAATGTATAGAGAGGCTTCAAAAGATCCTTGAAGAAGCATAAGCGGTCAGAACAATACCATTAGAGGCTCATATTATGACCTTTCATCTGTTAGATCGAGAAGGTGATGCCCCTATTCTAGGCGAGTACACCCTGATTACATCCGAAGTGGATTTTCTTCGGCTAGCCACTGAGGAAAAAGCTCTGCATGTCCGTGGAGAACGTCTATGTAATTGGGCAGAGACGTTTTTCCGGGCGCGAGGAATAGCCTATAAGGAAACTGTTTCTGTTAAAAGAGAACTTGGAAGAGCTTTCCCTTCTCTTTCAGGTGGAGAGATCGAATCGCTTCTCGACCGGGTAGGTGAGAGCATTCACTCGGTAACTAGACCTCTTACAGCCGAAAAGCTTCTTAATATGATGTATCCATCGTCCCTATGGACTGCCTCGCCATCACTATCTCACTTGGCGGAGTGGTTATTGTGGGTATATGAAAATCGGCCCACAAGGGAAATACAAGAAGTAATGCTGGGAGTTGTCGTCACCTGGTCAAATCTGTCCGATCAGGAAAACATTCCTTACTATTTAGAAGGTGTAAATCCTGAATACGCAGAAAAAGCGCTGACTAATTGGCTAGGTATAGATGATCGAGAAGCATTTTTAGCTACAAGTGAATTTCCACTTAACGAGATACCAACGGTTTTTATTGAGAAGGCGTTGGATAAGTGGAACATGGCTATTGTTGAAAGCCATGGAAGCCTCTTTGAACATCTCGATAATTTAGTAATTCCTTTTTCCCTAAAAAAGCTAGCTGCAAAGGAAACCTATCAATACTTCTTAAGAAACAGTGGTGAATTAACAAACCGGCAGATCGCCCGTTTGGCACGGTATTTGAGTTACAAGGAAGTAAATGAATTACGGAGAAGGTTGGAGCCCACAACACCTTCCTCATTACCAGAAACTCCAGAAACCGTTGTTGCTTGGTTCCTTTCGGAATACCTTCCCTATCGCGAATGGCAGGATAACTTCGCTCCATCATCCGCGAGCGAGGCAGTTCAACTGGCAGCAAGACAGTTCGCTGAATGGTATTTAAAAAATTATCCAAAAGCTCTTACTGGTGGGTCTTTTGCAAAATGGATTAGCTTCTATCGAACAGCTCATCTTGATCGAGGCGATAATATCCTAACCCTGGTGATCGTTCTTGATGGCCTTCATGCTGCCGACACAAGAACACTTATTCAAAATATTCGGACTCATGTAAAAAGGCTGAGTATCATTTTAGAGGAAATGGTATTTTCGCCTATTCCAACCATAACGCAATTTGCGAAAGAGGCCTTATTCCGAGGTGTTCCACCCGATAAAATATCTTCGGTAGGTAACATCGGGGTAGTATTACCAGAAGACAAATCACCTGCCCAAAAACTAGCAAGTAGTAACGGAAAAGGGACTTATTTGTGGCGGGTGTTAGAACCAGATCGGACCTATCATCAGAAGAATCGGTCTGAAAATCTCATGCAGGATATCGCGGGACGGTTAGAAGCGGAAGCCCTGAAAATCAAAGAAGTAGTTGAAACGGTCCCTGACCATGTACTTCTTCAAATTATCATCACTACTGATCACGGACGTTTACTTGGTCGATCTGTAAGGAACCTCCCGGTACCAGCCGGAATGCAAAGCCACGGAAGAGTTGCTTGGGGACAGACTACGTTTGAATATCCAGTTGATGGGTTCATTGTAGAGGATGAGATTGCTTACATTTATGGGGAAAGATTTGGTTTGCCTTCGGATATGGCAATCCCTCTTTCTGAGACCGCTTTTCGTGGCAATGACGATCGGACGGGAAGCGAAGCATATCCTCACGGTGGCCTGTTCCCTGAAGAAGTCATTCTTCCTTGGGTGGTTTTTGCACGTGATTATGTCCAGCCAAAAGTTGAGGTATCAGTCACGGGCGACGGTCGGGCAAGATCAAACGGTCAGTTGCAAATTAAGGTTTTGAATGCAAGTGATGTAAATCTTGTTCTTGATGAGCTTATACTTACATATCGGAATGGATCGGCGGTTACAATACCTCTCAGTGCAAATATTACCGCTCGATACAGTTCCACTTTTGAGAAAGAACTTGAACCCTGGCCATCTGCAAACGACGCAAAGGGTATAACCGCAACAGCCAAATTGAGGCAACCGAATGGGCTTGCTTTTGAATACCAGGCTACAACTGACATTCAAAGCAAAGATATTTATGATCGCGGTGAAAACATCCTTGAGGATCTGCTCTAATGAATGAACAAACAATTGGATCTCCAGCTGTAAATATTGATGAAGCTGAACAACTCGCTAAGAAGGTGAGGCGAGTTTTTGGTGATTTGGCTATCGATAAAAGACGGTTACCTGCGAGCCAATTACAGAAGAGAGGCGTTCCGGCTTATGTTGGAGAATGGATTCTAGACACATTAGTTCCTGGGGATGGAGTTTTAACAGCCGAGGATGCCAGTAAAGTTCAACAATGGGCTGGGAAGTTCATTCCTGGGCCCGGTGATTCTAATTTAATAAAAAACCGCCTTCTGGATGGCGAGATCGTTAAGCTCCTCACCCCGGTTCAAGTTGATGTGGAATTAACAAGACGCCGGCAAGAACGTGTTGCCAAAATGAGTTTACTAGGCATTGGTGACGCCTTTGTAGCAGACACTCTCGTTCAGCGATACCCAGATCTGTTGAACCAAGGTATGTGGGGTATTGTGCAATTAGCGAACACCCAAGATGGTGTTACTCTTGACAGCTTTAAGCCTATGCAGGCATCTGTTAATTTGGACCTATACAAAGAGGCCAGACAGGAGTTTTCTCTAACAGAATGGCGAGCTTTAATGCTCAACTCAATGGGATACAATCCCGCAGCCTTCACTGAAGATGAACAGATGCTTTTGTTATGTCGACTGTTACCTTTAGTTCAAAAAAATATGCACATGATCGAACTTGCTCCGAAAGGAACAGGGAAAAGTTATATTTATGAGAATGTCAGCCCACGGGTTCGTTTAATAAGTGGTGGTAACGTTTCACCAGCTGTATTATTCGTAAACAACATGTCTGGACAATGGGGACTGTTAGCTAGATATTCAGTTGTAGTACTCGATGAAGTACAGACCCTTAAGTTTGAAAAGCCAGAGGAAATCGTAGGCGGATTAAAGGGTTTTCTGGCAAATGGGCGCCTCACTCGTGGTGGTCTGCATGAAACTGCAAGTGATTGCAGCATGATTATGTTGGCAAATATCACATTGGATAGCCAGCAGCAACCAATATCTGAACCATTGGTTCGTGAGTTACCTGTTTTTCTTCAAGAAACTGCGTTTCTTGATCGCATTCGGGCATTGATTCCTGGATGGAAAGTTCGGAAATTAAGCGGTGAATGCTTTGCTCGAAGCGTTGGTTTAAAGTCTGATTTCTTTGGTGATGCTTTAGTTGCACTTCGTAATGACTTGGATCACGATCAGCGCTGCGCACGGAGGATTCAACTAACAGGGGATAAAGTTTACAAAAGGAATGAGGATTCCGTTCGATCAATTGCCAGCGGACTTTTGAAGATACTATTCCCTCATGGCATCGTTTCTGATCTTGAATTTGAGCGATACTGTGTCTCTCCTGCAAAAATGCTCAGGCAATACATATGGAATCAGTTACAGTTGTTGGATGCTGAGTATCGGCAGTACGAGAGCACAATTCAATATGAAGTAATTCCGGACTAATCGCCATGTCTGAAACGCCAATATATCTAGACAATAATGCCACCACTCCCTGTGATCCACGAGTGTTGGAGAAAATGCTCCCCTATTTCAATGAGATTTATGGGAATCCTTCAAATGGATACCATCGCCAAGGGCGCTTAGCGGCAAAGGCAATTGATGTAGCCCGAGAACAGGTGGCGAATTTAATTGGTGCACAGCCTTATGAGATCATCTTTACCGGCGGGGCAACAGAAAGTAATAATCTAGCTATTCTAGGAACAGCCAGAATTCATTCGAAGGGCCAACGGAAAGGAATTGTTACATCTCGAATCGAGCATAAGGCCGTAATCAATCCATGCAAAAAACTATCATCGGAAGGATTTAATGCGGTTTTTATTGCGGTCGATTCAAACGGTCAGGTAAATCTTGATGAGGCAAAAAAGGAAATAGATAACAGCACGCTGCTAGTTTCCATTCATTTAGCGAATAATGAGATCGGAACTATTCAACCCGTCAAAGAGATTGCTAATTTGGCACACCAGAAGGGTGCTATAGTTCATTGTGATGCCGCTCAAGCAGTTGGAAAAATCCCAGTCAATGTAGAAGAATTAGGAGTAGATCTTCTTTCCCTAAGTGCGCATAAATTTTATGGACCAAAAGGAATCGGAGCTTTGTATATCCGTGGTGGAACAAAGCTCTTTCCCTTAGAGCCATTAGTTTATGGTGGAGGACAGGAGAAAGATGTTCGATCTGGAACATCAAATGTACCTGGGATTGTTGGTCTCGGTGAAGCTGCAAGCATTTGTAGGTCAGCTTTAGTTGAAGAAGCTAGGCACATTCTGGGTTTGCGGAATATGCTGGAAGAAAGATTAAAAACGGGTATTCCCGACTTATTAATCAATGGTCAAAAAGGAAATAGATTACCTAACACAAGTAGTTTAACCTTCCCTGCCATTGAAGCGGATGCTCTTTTGTTAAATCTTCCAGAGGTAATGTTAGGAACCGGATCAGCCTGCACTTCAGGAGCAATGGAACCTTCACACGTCCTAGAAGCAATTGGAGTTCCAAGGGAAAGGGCTAATAGCACAATCAGAGTTAGTTTAGGGCGATTTACTACGAGTGAGCAAACAATGGATGCTGTTGGATTTGTTTTGCGTGAATACAGAAAATTACTTATTTCACCATAATGTGAGTAATGTGAGACAAAACTAATAGGATCACACTGCATAAACAAGAGATTTACAAGCAGAGGAAACAGGCATATATGAGATTAGCAATTCATGTGAGCGATGCAATAGCTCCTAGTTGTGAATGTTACTTGGTTAACACTCCATATAAAGTATAAATTGGGCTAAGCATATATTTTTGGAGAAAAGAAGTGGAGAATATTACCAAAACTCTTCAACGACTTGCTTCAACTTTTGCTACAAGAGATATTATGATTGCCGAAGAGCACATAACTTGGGCAGAATCTTGTACTGATGCGCAGCAAAAATTGCTTGAAAATCCTTCCTTCGATTTAATTCCCATTAAGAAAAATGGATATTTTACAGAGTACTTAAACCGAAAGGGAAATGACACCAAAAATATTTTAAGAGATGACTTGGTTAGCGATTCAACCCCCATACTTGAATTAGCAGGGATCTTGAGTCAAAGAGAGTTTTGTTTCGTTTTGGTTGGCAATCGTATTGCTGGATACGTACATTATTCCGATCTTAATAACCAATTGGTAAAAATCCCGTACTATGTACTTCTGGAAGCCGTTGAGAGTCAGATTGTTCTAAGAATTGAAGGGAAAATTACAGATTCTGATATTGATACCATTTTGCCACACAGATCCAAACGAATAAAAGAGCAATTTCGAGACTTGTCTAAGGAAAGAGCAGACCGTGGATATATTAATTTTATGTACTTTCGTGAAATGCTGGTTTTCGCATGCCATTATAAAGTTTTGACTTTGCAAGAAAAAGATATCAAATGGTTAAACGATGTTCGCAACCGGGTCGATCATGCCGATAAACCACTTATCGAGACTCAAAGAGATGCAATAAAACTTGTCCGAACCCGAGAAATTTGTTTGCATATATTGGAGCAACTTAACTCAAAAGTGTGAGATGACAACCGAGTCTTTTCTCCATATATATTCATCAAATGTTTTTAGCGTGGATAAAATTCAAAACAGCTAACCATTTAGTAAAAATGTAATTGAGGTTAGGATCTTAATGATTATCAGCGCCAGCCGTCGAACCGATATACCAGCCTTCTATGCCGAGTGGTTCATCAACCGCATCCGTGCTGGATTCTGCTCTGTGCCGAATCCGTTCAACCGCAACCAGGTATCCAGGGTTTCCCTCGCACCGGAAGATGTGGATGTCATTGTTTTCTGGACTCGTAACCCCCGACCGCTCTTCCCTTACTTACCAGAACTTGATCGCCATGGTTACCGGTATTACTTTCAATATACCCTTATCGATAATCCGAATGAGATTGATCCGAAATCGCCAAAAGTTGATTACTCGATCCGCACATTTCAAGAGCTTGCTAAGTTAATTGGGCCTGAAAGAGTTATCTGGCGGTACGACCCGATTGTTTTCAGCGACTTTACGGACGTCAACTATCATCTAACCAAATATATAAGTTTAGCTGCATCGTTGGGTGGATATTCTAAACGTTCGGTTATCAGCATCATGGATGCTTATCCGAAAGCCAGCAAACGATTGCGGGATATGACTGCTGCAGGCATCCATTTACTATTACCTCCAGACCTTGAAACCGCCATCCACGAGCTAATCCCCCAGTTGGTTTCCACAGCATCTCAAAATGAGATGGAAATCTTCAGTTGTTCTGAAACCTACGATTTATCCGCCCTGGGTGTTTTACCAGGGAAATGTGTTGATGATCATTACATTGAGCGCATCTTCGGTATTTCAGTAGGTTCAAAGAAGGATCCCAGTCAACGAAGTGAATGCGGTTGCGTAATCAGTAAAGATGTTGGAATGTACGATAGTTGCCTGTTTGGCTGTCAATATTGTTACGCGACAAGCAGCTTCGAGCGGGCCAAGGAAAATCATGCGATTCATAATCCAGAGTCCCCATCTATTCTTGGTTGGTATGAAACAGATGATAGTAAAAAACAAAGCAGGTCAAGTGGGATAAAACCGAAACAGTTTAGCCTTTGGGATAATAAAAATGATGAGGAAAAGAATGCCGATTAACAATGCGCCTTCTTTGGAACTTTCTGCTTTCTCTCCAACAATTCTCAATACGTTAGAAAACCTAATAGCGCCAGGTGGAAGGGCCCGTTTATCTCCATATGTTGAAGCAGCGCAACTTCAGGTTTTGTTTGGCGTCCTACCTTCTTCAAAGAAGCGGGTTCAAGACATAGTTGGATTAATTCAAAAGAATGATGAACGCATTCGGGTTCTTGCAAAAGGATGGTCCGAGTTTTGTAATAGTGGGAAGAGTTTTCGCAATAATGATTATGCTGAAGAAGATTTTCTAGAAGCGTATTTGATCTATTATTCCAGCGTTAACATAGCAAAAATTCAGATCAACTTACTGGATTTGTTGAGAGAAGGAGAACTGAAAACGAAACGGTTGGAATTCGCTGATATTGGTGTTGGAGCAGGCACGTCAGCAGTTGCCGTTTTAGATTTTTTGTTTGCCTGGAATACGGTATGTAGTCTATATGGTGTTGATTTTCCTGTTGGATCTTTGTCGTTGCATGGATTCGATTGTTCACCAAACGCACTAAATTTTGCTGAACGATTTGTTCGTGGTTATGGGAAAGCCTTGAAACAACGAGCCGAATCCCTAGACGATTCCTCGCTCCGCATATTTCTGGATGCTGTTGAAAAAGCTCAGTGGCATTCTTTTGATCTTGAGAAAACAAATCAATTCCCCCAGGATGTAACGCCCTCCATTGCCATAATAAGTAATGTTTTAAGTGAATTAAGCAGTGAGGGACAGAAAAATTTAGCGGAAACGATCAAAAACTTTCCCGAAGAAACAGTCGCGCTTATATTAGAACCAGGCGATAAAACGAAAGCAAATGCCTTGATGCAATGGCGCAATGATCTCATTAGAAGCGATCTCTTTAGTTGTACAGGGCCTTGCGGTCAGGAATTGCTTCATCAAAAGAACCGAACTTGCAATGATTGCTGGAACGGACGTAGGCAATCCTTCCATCAGACAAGCTTATACCTGGCATTTCGGCAAGCTGCCGAAAAATTCCTTCCTGATAGGCGAAGTTATGATGAATTTTCAAACAATCTTCTCTCATGGTCCTGTGTTTGGGTTAAAAGAGGTAAAGTATTAATAAGCCAAAATGGTACTTTCGCTACAAGAATAACAAATTCTGAAGAACGCGAATCTACCACCTTCCGTTTTATTGGAAGATATCGAAATAACATGGCCGTTGATCCTGACCCAGATAACGGTGGTATTCATGCTTCGGCCGATTGGAAAGAGTTTATTAAATTGTGTCCATCGTCGGAAAATGGACCTACAGTTTCAGTTGAGCGACCAGCAGGATATTTTTTCCCAGCTGTACGATATGGGCAGGCAGTTCTTATCGAAGGTGTCAACTATACGTCCTCATCAAGTTCCTTATCGAAAATTGTAATCGGTCCAAATACTAGAATTACCACATTGAACGATGATTGTCCAAAAAGCGCATTCCTTAAAAACTATTCGAACAACACACGCTCCGCAATAAATGAAATTGGCTATAGACTATTTGGCTTTCCATCCATTGACCAGCCCCCATTGATTGATCCAGTTAATAAGTGGTAGTGACGGCCACCGGGGCGAACAGCGGAGCTGCCTGTTCAGGCAGCAATACCGCTGCGGGAGCGGGGGGCCGGTAGCCTAGGGCGCTGTGTGGTCTAACCGTATTGTACTCCTTTCGCCACTGCTCGATAATAATTTGGGCCTCCTTCAGGGTGTAAAAGATTTCGCGGTTCAAGAGTTCGTCGCGGAACTTGCCGTTGAAGCTCTCGATAAAGCCATTTTCCCAGGGACTGCCCGGCTCAATGAAGAGCGGTTTCACCGCTAGTTCATTCAGCCAGGCGCGGATCTGCGCGTTGCAGAATTCAGAACCATTGTCCGAGCGAATGTAGGCTGGGACGCCGCGCTGGCAGAACAATTCGGTCAAGCACTCCTGCACATCTTCGCCTTTGAGAGACCGTTCCACACGGATCTTGAGGCACTCGCGCGTGAACTCATCAATGATATTCAAGGTACGGAACGCTTTTCCGTCATGGGTTCGATCGGCCACAAAGTCATAACTCCAGACATGCATGGGGTACGCTGCTTGCAGGCGCACACAGGATCCGTCATTGTCCCACAACCGTCCCCGTTTGGGCTGCTTTTTGGGCACTTTCAGCCCTTCGGAGCGCCAAATGCGCTCGACCCGCTTGTGATTGACCTGCCAACCCGCGTTGCGCAGCAGTGCCGTCACGCGCCGGTACCCATACCGCCCAAACTTGTTGGCCAGCAGCACGATCTCTTTGCACAACCGTTCTTCATCATCCCGCATCACCGTCGGATGACGTTGTGTTGATCTAGCTTGTCGAATCACCCGGCACGCGCGCCGCTCAGACACCCCGAACACTTTTCGCACCTGTTCGACTGCTACACGCCGCTTTGCCGGGCTCGTCATTTTATTGCGTTAGCTTCCTTGAGAATTTCGATATCCAAACTCAGGTCCGCCACCACCTTGCGCAACCGACCGTTCTCACGCTCCAGCTCTTTCAGCCGTTTGGCCTGGTCCGTCCGCATCCCACCGTATTCTTTCTTCCAACGGTAGTAGGTCTGATCCGTCACCCCGATCGCCTTGCACACTTCTGCCACCGTCTTGCCCTGGCTGATCAGTACTTCCGCTTCGCGCAGTTTGTTGATGATGTCTTCTGCGCTGAATGCCTTCTTTGCCATTTTGCCTTCCTTTCTTCCCTTAAAGATACTGGATTTTTCCTTCTTTACCACTTATCTTTTGGACCGTTCCTTGGGGGGCAGGTCAATTGCTTGATGAGGGGGGTGACGTTTTCATCGAGTCATCCAACCGGCCTGAGCTAAATTTAATTGTTCGGGTTAATAGGACCACTAATGAAAAGGTAAGCTCTATAGTATCTGATTTACGGAAATTATTCGAAGATAACAAGTATGATCAATCACCAGGTTCTGCCATTATTTTCTTGCCAACCACTGGTGGAGACCCTGATAATGTCTATCCAACGGATAGTTGGACGCCAGAGCGAGGGAAACTCAGCACAGGTGTTACTCATTTTGCAGCTTACCTGGAACGAATGCTCAAAAAACGAGTAACCATATATCACTCAAAAATGGATATGGAAGTAGATACGGAAGCAAATTCACGTATCAAATGGGAGCCAGGTGATCTACGGGGGCGCAGCCAGCGCAGCGAACAGCATGCGTTCATTAAAGGGGAAACCCCGATAATGGTTGCGACTAAAGGTTTCGGGATGGGGATTGATAAGGATAACGTGCGTTTGATCATCCACCGAACCCCGCCTTCGAATCTAGAGGCGTATGCCCAAGAAGCTGGTCGCGCTGGAAGGGATGGAAATCTTGCTGATGTAATCCTCTACTACAGTCCTGATGCTCCGGAAGAAGATAACGGGTTTGGAAAAAAACATCGAGAGCGTTCAGACCATGATATTCAAAAGTTCTTCTTGAACGAGAAATATATTCGGCGGCAAGATGTGCTTGTAATGCGTACATTTCTGAAAACAGTAGCGCACAGTATTGGAAATAACCTTTACTTTACCAATGATGAAGCAATAGAATTCTTCAATCGGTGTACTCATGACCCTACCCTAGCTTGTTTAGATGAACCATTTAAATGGCCGCAATTTCCGCCCAGAAGAAATTTTGGTCGAGAAACACCTGAACACGAAGAAATTTTAGACACTGGGTACACATATCAATGTCGGACAACATACCTGGATAGAATTCTTCAAGCCCTCTATCGCATTCGACCGGATCTTGATGGGATAAGCTTGCGGTATGCTTTTCTAGAACAAGTACAAGAAACAGGAGCAACGGTTAAAAACCCCAGAGTCCTAAATTCACAGGCGATCCTTCTTTCCAATGCCTATTTTGGTCGAATTTTTAACCAGGTAGGTACCAGCGCGAACGAATTAAAAAGCCTCATTGAGAACGGCGACTTGTTTCCTATTGCGAACAAACTAAATCTTTCGATCTATGAAACATCCTCCCTGCTGTATGATATTCGCTCTGCAGAAAGTCACTTTGGCAAACCCGAATTGCTTGATTTCAGCATGATATCGGCCCCGAAATACGGCCCGGCCGCAGAGATTTTCACTTTGTCGGATTGGCGCTCATACGCAGGAGCCTTTGAACGAGCAAATACTCCCGAAGCGTATGCCAGAGCAACGAGAGCAGGACGGAAAAAGCTCCCCAAATCGAATGGTAAAGGTTACTACCCCGAGACGACAATCGATGATTGGTTTAGCGCAAAGGAGTTAAATAAACCTCGTGGATGGGAAATATTTCCAGGTCCAGCGTTCTACAATCATGACCAGTTCGATCATTTCTTGCAGTCTTTCATGACGCTTCACGACCAGCGCAAAGAGAATGATGAAAATGCTTATAAAAGATTGCTTACGCGATATGTAGGCGTGGATGAAAATGGCCAAATTCCTTTCCAACAGTCAAACAAAACTTGTTTGCGGTCAGTTTTACTTGGCTATCTAGAAACCTATGAATTAATCTCCGGTGACAATTGCTATAGCTGCAGCCGTTGTGTGAAAGATAGCAACTTTGGTAAATACAGTATTGAAGAGCGCCGGTCGGTAGTAGTGCGAATGGTGCCTGCAATTTCAGCCCTTTTTGACCAATTAAAAGATCAGGGAAATTCGCTTCCATCTTCAGATAATGTAAGGCAATTATTTGACTACATCGAATCAGAAGAAAAAGCTGGACGTTCACTTCGCGGATATTTCGGAGGATGGTTACCAAAACTGCTAGATCAGATGCCCAATCACCTTTCGGCGCTTTGGCTCCAAATGGAAGGAATGGTGAGAAATATTATCTATTTCGAACCAAGTGAGTTTGTCAAGACTGCAAATATGTTAAGGCAACATCTTGCGAGCAATGACCTCCAACGCCTGGAGCAAGTCGTTCGGATAAGGTATGAAGAGTGTAAAGATGACCCATCCTACCGCATCTTACTGGCTGATATTTCTCGAAAACAAGGGAACTATAATGAAGAAGCCAGCCTTTTACATAACCTGCTCTTAGATTTGCAAAAGCAGCCTTTCACCTATAAACAGCTGCTTTATACAATTGCCGTCAGACTGATCGATCTGCACAAGTTCGGTAGTCCGGATCCTGAACCGACTAAAATCACCTTATTAAGTTTGTTAGCCGCGAGAACTGCCAGCAGCGAAGAACTAAGTCGTAAATGGTATGCCCCAATTGTTCAGAATTGGGCATGGACGGATTTGATCGAAGAAGAGAATGCACAATCGCTTTATCGCGTATCACCAGACTTGAAAGCAGCTCTTTATCTTACTTGGGCTAACGAAATCGAAAGTCGTTGGTTGGAGTTAGGGCAATGGATAGCTGCACAGCCCGAAATAATATCTCAATGGACTGAAACGGATCAGGCCTATATATACAACCATCTTCCGCTAGATGTTTTGGTTTCGACTCCTAAGCTGAGACAGCAGGCAATGTTGGTAGCCAATGATTCGGAGCGTGTTATCCGCCTCGGTATTAAGTTGTGGGAGAATGGCGAAAGGCTTTCGCCTGAAATTCGTCATCGAATGGCTGAGAAAATGATGCTGAATCCACAGCAAGCCAGTTTGGTCTTGAAGACAATTTCCGGGCAAAGCGTGAAATCGCTGTTCTCTAGCCTAAATTCCGAAATTGTCGATTTCACCGATTGGGCAGTCCTGGAAGCATGGCTTGACTTACAGCCAAAGGGAATGCTAACAGAAGAATATGCTCTCAAATGGTTAATAATGGGCGTGAAATTACTTCCTAGTCCACCAAAGCGGACAGCGTGTATTAATCGCTTAGAAAAGCTTTTTGAAGCATTAGCCTCACAACCAGATTTTATTGAACAAGCGAAGGATGCTTGGCTACCGATAGCTCTGGAGCAGGCTGATGCGCTATCCAGGCTGCTGAATAATCCACATATTCCCAATCCCGATTCACTCTCCCATGACATACTGCAGCGAATAATAAAGGAGAAACGATTTGATATACTGTTGAGTTTACCAAGTAACCTAAATAATGACGCAATTCGTCGAGTTCAAATCTTTACTCAAGGCATCCTCAAGTACAGGACTATCTTCCGTCAGGCTGGCCGTGGATATAAGGTTTCACCGGAAGACCTGCAAATGATACGCAGTGCCTTCCAGTGGAGATCGGAACCAGATCAGGCCGAAATGCTGGCATACATTCTGTTGAACCTGGTAAAGATGCTCAACCCCAATTGGAAGACCCCGATAGCCTATCTTGTTGAAGTGTTGGTTTATGCAGGGCGATTAGAAGACGCTCGTAAAGTGTGTGCACGCGAACCAGACCTAAACGTATATTATGATGGGCGCCGGATGGATCTTGATAGTTTGATTCTTAGGGTAAAGCCAATCCCTCGTAAAGATCCAATTCCTGAAGAATATACGCTCATTTGGAAAAATGCTGTGTAACCCCGAATTTTTAAGGTCTCTTTTTTATCTTGCCGTGGTTTATATGTAGGACTTAAAATAGCATCTATTCTCAACGAGAAACATCTTTAAAGAGACGTCCGTTTTCGGTAATTGCTTTGAAAGAAATATGATATATTTTACAAAGCTTTACGGGCATTGGAAAAAATCTTTCAAACCTGGATTGATTCATGAACAAAGACGATTTCCACACACCACAAACAGGTCAGGCAATTTTAACTCCAAAGGGTTATTGGGCTTTTATTCCTGCTCCTTTACCACCTGACATTTCCTACGACCAACAGCTGGTATTGGCGCTTTCCAGAGCAGACGCAGCTCTCAGCGAATTGTCTGGGCTCGGGCGTCATATTATTAATCCGCATCTCTTGATTGCATCCTATATCCGCAAAGAAGCTGTGCTGTCCTCTCGAATAGAGGGGACCCGCGCTGGCATTGCTGATTTGCTTCTCGATGACCTGGAGACTGCAGACAATGTGTCGAGCAGCGCCGATCTGAAAGAAGTCCAGAATTATGTGACTGCCCTTGAGTACGGCATTGACCGCTTGAACTCTTTACCTCTATCGCTACGCCTGGTTCGAGAAATTCATAAACGGTTGATGGAAGAGGTTCGTGGTGGAAATGCAACGCCGGGTGAATTCCGGCATTCACAAAATTGGATTGGACCAGCAGGATCAACGCTTGCAGATGCACCTTATGTTCCGCCACCGGCGGAAGAAATGATGGACTGTCTGTCCAAATGGGAGTTGTTTCTACAAGATCGTGGAAGATTCCCTGAGTTAATTCAATGCGCTCTGCTGCACGAGCAGTTCGAAGCCATCCACCCATTCCTCGATGGTAACGGTCGAGTTGGACGCCTGTTAATCACTTTGTTCTTGATCGAGCGCGGGCGATTGTCGCAGCCGTTGTTATATTTGTCCGCTTACATCGAAGCCCGCCGGCAGGAGTATTATAACTTGCTCCAGCGAGTGAGAACCCATGGGGATTGGAATTCCTGGCTGCATTATTTCTTACGCGGCGTGGAAGTGACGTCGAAACAGGCTGTGCGGCAGGCTGGCGCATTGATGGATCTGCGAGAAAAACTACATATCGAAATCCGAAGCAAGCCAAAGGCAGCAGCCCTTATTGATTCGCTTTTTTCCAATCCCTACTTGACGGTCTCTCGCGCATCTGACTTGCTTAATGTATCGCTTCCTACCGCACGCCAGATGGTTAAGTCTCTAGAAGAGGTGGGTGTCTTGCAAGAGGTGACCGGAAGGGCCTGGGGCAAGACTTATGTTGCCACCCGGATCTTGAAACTCATTGAAAATTCTACAGATTAGTTCGTCTTGCGATATCGAATAGAGAAAGAGTATGCAAATTATGGATTTGATTGCATATTCCATTTTATTAGAACTAATCATTTTTGATGTCATCTTGCGCCGGTCAAACCTGGTATCGGTGAAGAATTTGAAGGAATAAAACCATGTTACACGCAAAAAGCGGAGCAAGGCGAACTCCTTAAACGGTTGAAGCCGCACAGGTTAAACGGCCCAAGCCGCACACCTTAAACGATCGATGTCGCACACTGGGTTGAAGGAAAGGAATTGCTGATAATCCAAAAATCGGGTATTCTGCCTCTTCCAAAACGAGGAGGTAGGTATGCACCAAGAGAGATTGTTGGTAAGAAAATGCTCGAATCCATCCAATTACACTACGAAGCAGGTGCATCCAACCTTGCCGCAGCGCGGGAATGCTGAGTTTATTACCGTATGGTGCCGAACACAAGAATATCTACGAGAGACTTTAACTTTTCGATGTTTTTGCTCTGTAAAAGACCCTCTACCTTTAATAAGGGGACAGGGCGCAAAACGACGAAACCTTTGGCAATTCCCATTACCGGCTCGTTAATCTGAATTTTTGCGTCCTTAGCCGTTTCATCCATGCTGGGGTAGAGAATGGTCGCTATCCTATTGTTCTGTTGACTCAGAGCATACACTATTAACTGATAGAGCATATCTCGTGGAAGACCTTCCCTCCACAGGTTGCGATACTTCGCATCGAGTAATGAAATTAACTTACCTTTTTGAAAAACAGCAAAATCCGGTCGAGGTAGGGGATCCTGACGGGTGGGGAGCTCGTAGCCAGGCACATAGGCCAGAAAGCCTTTAAGGTTGTGTTCGTCTTCGACTTCATACCCTTCCAGGTACTCATTGAGCAGTCGTGAAAGCAGCGCCTGGAAGAAATGGTTCATATCAAAGAGGAATCCTTGCAGCCGCAAGATTCTTGTTTCCTCATCCAAGCTGCTGCCGCTTTTTCCCATGAGCAGGGCAACAATCTTAATCGCTGGGATATAAGCTTCCGTCAACCGATTAGACTCACGCTCCATTTGTGCCAACACATGAGCATTTAGATCAACCGGCTTTACATCTTCTCGCAGAAGGCTGGCAAGCCGCCGTGCCTGACCGCGCAGACCCAGATCCGTGGTTAGCTGCGTTGCGAGCAGTAGCCCAGAGAGAAGCACCCGGTTATGCAGGCAGTTTTCCAGCCGGCGGTAATACACGCAGGGCAGCGAACCATCGATCAACCCTCCCTGCCGGCTGAATTGCAGAAAATCCATTCGTCCCATAGGACTGGATAGGTTCTCTGCCTTGCGAGCGTAGCGCCGCAGAAGACCACGCGAGAATAGTTCCTCAACCTCGGCGATGAACTGGAAGATGAGCAGATCCTGGAACGCGAGCCGTTGGCTGGAGAAGGAGGTAGAGTCAAAAATCTCTAGATCGCGCAGCCCATATGCGAAACGCAGCAGCCGCATCAGCGGCAGATCATCTATCTTTGGTATGATGGTGATTGTCAGCTTCCCCAGGCGAAAACTTCCCACCACAGACGTGGTGCGGATTTCTAGCCCGCTGGCAAATTCATTCAGGATGATCTTTCCTTCCTTTGTTAGCTGCTGCGCAGTCTGGCGGGCTGGTAGATTATCTTCGAATGAAAAACCGGCCAGGATCGGATGTGTTTGCGCAGAAGCTACTGTCCATTCTGGGAGAAGCAGACTTACCTGATGGTTCTGTTTAGCCTCCATCGCCATTGATCGACTCATCCTCGCCCGATTCATCTGGCATTTGGTCGGTTGTGTCACTTTGCTGTGTCTTAAGCACCTTACTGGAAGTCATCAGGTCGGGATCCATCGCCAGCAGAGCCTCCAAAAGCTGATCCCAGCGTTCGAGTGTAAGGAGTTCCTCATTAAAGTGCTGGCCTTTCAGGTCAATCAGCCGGCTGCCTAAAATGCTACCCAACGTGTCATAATCTTCGTAGCAGTACTCTTCCAGTAGTGGGAGGATATCTTCGCGCAGGATTCGGATGAACCTTCCTTTGTCATTGATTGGCTTATCGCCCTCCAGAAAATACGCATGCCCTATTTGCAGGTTGCGAGCATCGCGCCCGATATGCGCGCGGATACGTTCGTTGAGGGCATCCAGCCAGGGACCCAGCGGCAGGCCTTCGATCGATATGTCGAGCAACTGCGAATCGGGCATGAGTTCGACGAAGCCAAACCGCCGGCGCAGTGCAGTATCTAAGAGCGCGATGGAGCGGTCAGCGGTATTCATTGTGCCGATTATGAATACATTCTCCGGTACCTGGAAAAGGCTGCCACTGAGTGGCAAAAGGACGGGCTGCCCACGCTTATCCTTTTCCAGAAGTGTAAGCAACTCGCCAAAGATGCGCGGGATATCCCCGCGGTTGATCTCATCAATGATCAGGTAGTAGGACTTGGCTGGATCCTTTTGTGCATCTTCACATAACGTCTTAAAAATGCCGGATCGTTTTTCAAAGGCAAGCTGCCCATTGGTGGATACCGGACGGTATCCTTCGATAAAGTCCTCATACCCATAGGCCGGATGAAAGGTGCAACGCCGCACCAGCCCACTGGCCTGACCGTTCTTACCCAATACGGAATCTTTCTCTGCGGAAGATAATTCGCTGTAGGGCTTACCAAACAACATATAGGAGGCTAAATCGTTTGCGGCCCGCATAGCCCAGTAGGTTTTCCCAGTTCCTGGAGGGCCGTATAGGATGATTTGGCGTTTGCGGTCCAAGACGCTTTGTATTCGCCCTGAGATGCCATCCAATCGTGGAGTTGTCTTTTTTATTGTTGGATCTCTGGGAATACTGGTAATAATAGCGTCTTTTCCCAGCACTTTTTCTTCGGCAGCGATCATATTCTGCCACTGGCGGATAAAATACACAGGATTATTCTGGCCTTCAGCCACCGGCAGCTGCCACGGATCGAAGGAAAACCATTTGACAGGACGTTGGTGCGGAGCAATAGTGTTAGGTTTATATTGGTAACCGCCAACTACCCGGCCAACACCAAGAATTCGATCTCCCTCCATGGTCAGAACCAGATCACCTTCGCTGATAGCGGCTGCAAAGTTAAAAACATTCGTGGTGCCCCTTCCAATCGCGACATCATCCTCGCTGTACTGTTCACTTAGTAGGGCTCGCAGCTTTGTTTTTGATTCCTGTCTGTATTCTAGCCAGGAAAGATCCCCCAGCTTTTCCCACCCAATGGCAATAATATTTTCTTGCTGCATGTGCTTCCATAAATTCTCTCGCCCGTTTTCACCATTCGTGTTAATTCGCCAATAGCTATAGGGTCGCCCATGCAACTGATTTAGGAGGGTGCTGAGGGAATTGATAGGGATATTCAAGTCCCGTGCCTGCGCTGCAAAGCGTCCGGCGCAAATATATCTTCCTTCACCCTCTGGTGGTAATTGGAGCAGCTTAATGAGATGGAAACGCTGAAAATTTGCCACATGGTAATCATCGATTTTTGTGGGACAAACCATGTGGAAGTATTTATGTCCCCAGGCGGTATTTTCTACGTCTGGCGCTTCCCTTGTTAAGTCTTCTTGAAGTTTTCGGTAAATAGAATCATCAGTGGAATCGGGCAAGGATTGAATGATCGATATCCCACGGATGAGCTGATCACGATGGCTGCGAGCAATTTCGATGGCCTGTTCCAAAGTGATCTCATTCTGATGTTGCGGTGAGCCAGTGACCCAGGTGTCTGTTTCCTTTCGGCGAAACACGCCATACTTCAGTGCTGTTCCTCCGGCAATACTTCCAAAGATGGCGGGGAACTCGTCGTCATTCTTAAACTCTAACCAGTAGACTAAGCTCTCTCGGGTGCCGAAATCATGCATCAGGTTCAGCAACGCTTCTCCGTCGAGGCTGCGCAAAACCTCAGGGCCAAACTTCTGGCGGAACAAGCGGTAATAGCTTTCCAATTGTTCATTTGATGGAAGTTCGCCGGAGGCCTGCTTTTCCTGGTACAGCGCCAAAATCTGATTCTTGATTATCTCTTGTGTCATGTTTCCCCTCTACGACTTGATATCGACCGTGCTCACATCGTTATGCTTGAATACCTGTAGCACATGGTGCGCTGAACGCTCAAAGGCGTCATCGTGTGTAATAACGAAGAGCTGGTTCAGCCCTTCCAGCCGGGTGATCTGCTCCGCAAGCTGGTTGCGCCGGGCATCGTCCATGTTCGCGGTAGGCTCGTCCAGGAAGAGCAGGCGCAGGTTGCTGGTCATCTGCGAGAGCAGCGCAATGCGGATGGCAATGGCGGCGGCCATTTTCTCGCCACCGGAAAGCTGCTTGAACACCAAATCATCTCCAGAGCGGCGCACGGTCACTTCATAGGTGTTATCCCAATTGAGCGTACCGGGGTCACTGCCGCCATTGGCCCCTCCATCACTACTGGTTGACAGCAGAATTTGTCGGAAGATTCGGTTGGCGCCGTACGATACAGCCTGCACGCGCCGGCGGGCAATTTGCGGCCCGGCTTTGCGGATGCTGTCACGCACGAATGCCAGCGTCTTCGAGAGCTTCTCCAGCCGGGCAACCTCCTTTTGGGTGGTATCAAATTCCACCTGGGTTTGCAGCAGGTTTTCCAACTGCTTCTGCTTGGTTTCTGCCTGCTCCTTCTGGAGCTTGACTCGTGTTTCTATGGAAATTCGCCGCTGATGTTTCTCGCGAACGGCTTCCAACAGGGTGCGGTGCTGCACTTCGTCAAAAGCGGCTTTTCCCTCGCGCAGCTTGTCCTGAAGCCCTTGCAGTTTATTCTCAGCAGCCTGCTGGGCGTCTAGAAGGCTGGAAAGTTTCTCCTGTCGTTGCTGGAGGGCAGCCGCTGCCTGCTGGTTTTCCAGGTATCGGATGTACCTGGGCTTGTGTTCCTCGCTGTGTGCTGACGCTTGCTTAATCAACGCATCCAGCCCGGCATATGCCTGGAGATCCTCTAGAAGCGTGTTGCGCAGTGGCTCTTGCGACTGGAACAGGCCATGCAAATCACTTCGGTTTTTTTCCAAAGCCGGCCGCTGGTTCGCAATACCGCGCTGTTCGGCCTGTAAACCAATGGGATTACCCAACTGTACCAATTCTTCCTGCGCCTTACGCAGCGCTTCCGGCGCGGATTGCAGCAGCCCGACCAACTTTCCCTGCTCGGCTGCCTCGCGGATGCACTCCTCAATAGCCTTTTGCAGATGCTCTGCTTGCCCAGGCTGTGGTAGATTTTGCAGCTCATTGTTCAGCAGCGCGATTTCCCTATCCAGTCCTTCACGCTCTTGGATTCGCTCACCCTGGGTGGTTTCAAGGCTTGAGATCTTCTTCCGAATTTCTTCGACCTGATCCTTTTTCCCTGCAATCTGTCCTGGCAGTGTACCTTCCACGTCGATTTCCTGTTGTAGCTTTTGAAGTTCGTCATCAAGCTGGGCAATCTTTGCTTCAATTTGCTGCTGGTTCTCTGGCGTGGCAAGCTTCATCAGCTTTTGGTTCAGGCTTATGAGGACGGATTTGTGATCGTCGGCGGACTTTTTCGCTTCTTTCTCCACAGACTTTGCGGAAAGTAGTCTCTCTTGCTGCCCGGTGATCTCGCGCTCGAACTCGGCTTCGATATCCGCCGCCTCATGCGCTTCCAACGGCTTCTTGCAGACCGGGCACTCGGCCGTCTCTACCTGGTGGAGCAGGGCACGCCGTTCCTCTAACTGCGCAATCTCACGTTCCGCAGTTTTTTGATCGCTTTGAGCCCTTGCCAATCGCCCCTGTTCTTCCTCAATAACCCGGTTTTCATTCTCAATGGTTTCTAAAACACGGGTCCGTTCGAGCATTTCTTCCTGTATCTTTTTTCGCTCTTGCCGGTGTCTTTCCAGCTCGGATGTTTTCTCGGCCTGCTGCTTTTTAAGGAACTCCAGGGCCTGGATCTTCATCTCCAGTTGGTGCAGTTCCTGGTTTGCCTGATGCAGCTCTTGCTGCATGCCAGCAGCTTCACGCGAGAGGCGTTCTAGGATCGGAAGGAGCTGACCAAGGTCAGATTGCTTCTTTTGCAGTTCTGTTGCCACCTCTCCCCGGCGCGCCAGCCCGCTTTGGATCTGTTGGAGTTGGGTTTCCAGCATCTGCTGTTCTATGGCGAGCCTGGCCTGTGCTTCCAGCGCTTGCTGTCGCTTCTCTGTTTCTTGCTGTTTTTCGGTAACAGACTTTTCAAGCTTTCTTTGCTGCTGCGCCAGGGGTTCCAGCTCGGTGATTTTTCGCTCAGCAACTGCCACATCGTCTAACTGATCTTCAATCCCCGCAAGCTGCACGGATAGCTTTGCCCGCCGCTTTTCGATCTCTTGCAGTTCGCGGTTGAGCTTCTCCCGCTCTGCTCGCTGGAGATCGAAACGAGCTAAGTCAGCGGTTGCCTTCTGGTAACTCTGAAATCCGTCCTGGCATTCCTCCAGCACGCGCGCGGCTTCCGCGGATTGATTCCGCTCCGCCTCGGCAGTCTCCAGTGCTTTCTTCCCACTCTCGACCGTTCCAAGCGCCAGCGCAATTTGCGTGTCCAACTGCTCCAGCGATTTTCGCTGCTGCTCCAACACATCGAGCGCGCTTTCCTGGTCTTGAAGAGCAGAACAAAGCTGTTCGTACGCTTCCTCATCCTCTCTGATTTGCTTTTGGAGCCCCTCAATCTCCTCCTTCAAACCGGGAAGGGGATCGAGCTGGCCTTCCAGCCGGGCGGCTTTGGTTTTCGCAGCAGTGACTCGCCCGGCCAGATCGGTTTGAGCTTTTCCAAGGTACTCCCAGGTCTGTTCATATCCTTCTAGCTTCAAAATGGGCTCAAAAATGCCCCTGCGTACCCCCGCCGTCTGGAGGAAACTTTCTACCATGCGCCCTTGTGAGACGCCCAAAACATTTTCAAAGAGCGTCTTGCCAAACCCGGCAAATTCCACGCCAATAGCTTGCGACAGCCACTTCTGCGCATCCTCTCTCGTCTTGCTAATTTTGAGGTTGGTTTCGAGGTCGCGGATTTCCAGGTCCGCACTGGCCCGGATTTTACGGATGACCCGGTAGCACCGTTCATCGGTCCCTTCTAGCGTTAGGATAACCTCTCCCTCATTCTCACCTTTGCGCCGGAACTGCTTGAGGTCCAGTTCAAGCGCTCCAAACAAGGCGAACCCAATCGCTTCTAGAATGGTGGTTTTGCCGCTGCCGTTCTCACCCCAGATAAGATTTACCCCTGGGCGGAACTGGATGCTGCACGCAGGGTCACCATAGCTTTTGATGTTCCGCAGCTCGACGGAAACGATTCGCATCATGTTACGCCTCCTCCGACGGCTGGCCTGCTGCCGCAAAATCCTGGTCGATCTGGTCCATCTGGGCCTGGAGCGCTTCGAAAATATCCTCAAACGACTGCTTCTCCAGCGACATCTGCATTACGTTTTGCATCGTGCGCGCCCACTCCTCGGAATACGCGGCGTACTGCGCGTTGCTGTACGCCATCTCTTGAAACACGCGCAGTTCCAGATCCTCCTGGGATAGATCTTCATCTTCCGGGATATCCACCCCCGGCAGGCGCAGCTTATCTTCTCGAATTTCGCACAACAGTACAACGCCCGTTTCCTGCACCATCTTTTTGATCAGGTTGGTATCCAGCTCCTTGCGGTCAAACTCCAGGTAGCCTTCCAGCTTGATGATCACCACCGGTTTCAGGCTGGGCTTTCTCCAACCGGCGAGCCAATCCTGAAGGGAGGTTTCCACGAGAGTATACAGCTCTGCGGGCGAGGTCTGCCCGGTGGCATGGAGAACGTGGGTGTAGAAGGGCCGGTGATCGTAGTCCTCGTAATAAACATCCTTCTGCCCTTCCGGGGTCACTTCCACCACGTACCAGCCCTTCGACCATTCGGTTTCCCCAGCGTCGTACACTTCCGGGCAGCCAGGGTTATAGATCCAGTCTCGCCGGGCGTAGGGTTTATGGATATGGCCCATCGCCAGGTAATTGACGCAGTCCTTGAATGGGTCAAGCTGCTGGAAGGTGAGGAACACCGGCATATTCGGCAGCTCACCCTCGAGGGCGGCGTGAGTCACCAGTACGGTGAAGTGAGACCCTTGTTTAGGCAGCGTCCGGATGGCCTCAGCCACCTGGGGGATGCGCATGGCGGCTGTCGCGCCGCTCCACTGCAAACCAATGAAGCGCACCCCGCCGATATCCAGATAGCCCCCGGTTTTGGATCTCGCATCCCATCCAGTCAGAACGCAGCCGTCGCTGTCAAAGCCTGAGCGGAGCAGGTGGATATAGCCCTCGCTGCACAGTACATCCAACCAGGAAAACTCGCCGCGGTGTTTTGCCGCATCGTGATTGCCCTCTACGGCTATGACCGGGATACCTCGCTCACGGGTAGTCTTTAAGATGTCAGCTGCTTGGAGATACACGGCAGGGTCTATAGATGCGCGGTGGAAGAGATCTCCAGCGATCAGGATCGCATCTACACTTGCCTCAATACCATATTCGACTGCTTTTCCGAGGGCTTTGCCAAAATCCTGATACCGTTCTGGACTTCCATACTGGGGAAACCCCAAATGCAGGTCAGCCAGATGAAGAAAGCGCATTTGATAACCTCATTTCGGATACAATAGACAGGCAGTTATTGAAAGGTTCTAACGCAATTATTTGATGGAATAAATCGGTTCTCCTTTATTGTATCGAAAATATCGGATCGAACAACTATGCTGGTGCAGTATTGGATCCAAATGACGTAGGTGAAAGGCGGAGATTTTTTCTAACACCTTTTCACTTACAGTTACGGGATTAGAAAATGACTCAGAACATCCAAAAATTTCACCTGAATGCCTCGCTGGTCGCTGCCTACTTCAAACATCGCTGCGACCGCCTGTTCCGCTGGAATGCCGTGGAGAGCCGCCTACACCAGAAACCGGGAATTGGCTGGGGCATACCGGCCAAAAAGAAAAGCAGCAGCCGTCCTGGTATTCAGCTTTTGATGGGTGCGGGAGACACCTTTGAGCTGGATAACATTTTGCGTTTGCGTGAGGAAGGAGCCGCAGCCGGTGCTGCCGGGTCTGAACATGTTCTCATGGGCGAGATCACACAGCAGGGCCTGCGGACTCTCGTCGTCCCGGTCGAATTCGAAACGTTCCGCCAGGCGCTGCAAAGGCCGATCCCGCCACGCTATACAGCTCAACTCAAAATAAGTTTGTCCGAGTTGCCGGATGTAGAACACAGTTTTCTTACACGCTTTGGCCTGGCCCCCGAGCGGGTGCGCGTGGGGGAGACCCGCCCGGACCTGATTGAGACGGTATATCCGGTGATTTCCGGCGAGCCAATTCTGCTGCGCATCTGGGATTTCAAGGCCAGCCAGAAAGCGCGGCACGAGCATTTTATCCAGGTGGCCTATTACTCCTTCCTGCTAGAGCACCTGCTAGCGGCGAGTAATCTTGATGCCTTTAAGGTGGACACGCACCAGGGAGTGATCTTCAGCCGAGAGGGAAAGAAAGAATTTGATCTTGACCCGTACCGGCTGGCGGTGGAGGATTTCCTGCGCAACCGGGTGCTGCGCATTCTTTCAACCCGTGCGGATGAAGTCCACTTTCACGTCTGCGAAAGATGCGCCATGTGCGAGTACATGGATCACTGCCAGGCCGAAGCAGATGCGGCCAATGATCTCTCCCGCGTAGCCTATATCAGTTCCGATTCCAAGCGGGCGCTGAGCAAAATTGGCATCCTTACGCACCGCGAGCTAGCCCGTGTTTCCGATATCACACAAATTGAAAGCCTGCGTATTCTAAGCCATGATCTGTCTGTCAACCTGACGCGCTACCTGGCTACAGCGCAAGCGTTGGAAGACGGGCTTCCGCGCTCGCTGGAGAGCACAACCCTGCTGATGCCGCGCTGGGACGATATTCGCATCATCCTTTCCGCCGAATCAGACCCGGTGACCGCGACATGCTTTGCCATTGGGATGAAAACCTATGAGGGCTGGGATGAGCAGGTAAGGCACCCGCTGGGCAGCGAATATACTTTTGTCGCCGAAAGCAAGGGCGACGAGGTTGGGGTGCTGCTGCCGTTCCTGCAAACCTTGAACGCACTTCTGCGCCAGGTGGATGAGGAGAACCGGGGCATCTCATTCGATCAGGATCCGGCATATCAACAGGCGCTGGCGGCATCTGAGACGGCAAAAGCAGCATTCGATCAGCACTATGCAGAGCATGGGCGCAAGCGCAAGGATGGGCTGGCAGAACGTTACGCGGCACTGGCTGCCGCCCGCGACGAGGCTAAAAGAGCATTGAAGGAAGTTGAAAAGCAAGCCAAGTGGCAGGCATTTACAAAGCAAAAGAAGCTGCATTTCTATGTCTACGACTCGTTGGATCTGAATATCCTCAAGCAGGCCATTGAGCGCCACCTGTTTGATACAGAACATCCCGAGCTGCTGGCCGAGATCAGCCACCTGGTGCGCCTATTCCCGCCCGAGTCAGTACTGCCCGATTCGGACTCGTTTCGCAGTATGCCGGGCACGGTGGTAATTCAGGTTCTGCGGGCGCTAGTGGCGCTGCCCATCCCCTATCTTTACAGCTTGAAAGAGGTATCCAAGTCATACCAGCCCACGAACCCGGACGGGCAGGAAAAGGGCTATAAATACCTGCCGAAATACGGCTTTGGCTGGGAGCATTCCAATCAGGTCGCCTTTGAGCGCATCCACGATGTGTGGAACAACGAGGGCTTCCGCTACGACTCGCGCGACCCGAGTAAGATTATGCAGCCGCTGCAGATCCTGGAAATGATCCGTAAAACCATCCTGGACAAGCTGCGTGCAACAGATACTATTGTCCGCAAGCTTAAGAACGACCATGGCGAGCAGCTTCGTCTACGCAAAGAGCCCTTCCGGCTGTACGATGGCTTCAACCCGCTCGACTTCCAGATGCTGGAGGCCATGCGCACTTTCACCATGCTGGAAACCTCCATTGCCGAGCTGAACGTCAAGCAGTATCACTCCCTGCCGGTGGGCGACCGGGCAGCCAAGTTCGAGTGCATCCGCGGCTTGCAGTATCAAGACGGACAGGATGAGGTGGACGGCTCGCTGTGGTTCACCTTTGACCCGGCCTCCCGTGACGCCAAGTTCGACGCCGGTGATTTCAACCTGGTATTGACACCCGAGGACGAACCGGCGCACCTGCTGGCGGAAGTGGACGGGCAGTTGTTCGACACATCGCGCTGGCGGCACGAGCCGTACAAGGTCACCCTTGTACGCTACGAACTGTCAAACAATCCACCGCGCGTGCTGCTCAAGCCAGAAAACCCGGAGAAGTTGCGCGAGCGGGTGGACATTACCAAGACCTGCGCGCTTGACAAGTTGTTTGCCGATTACACCACGCGGCGGGTGTTCCAAGTTTTAGAGCGTTTGAATGCTAACCGGGATCAGGCCGTGCACGTTCACAGTTTGCTGGATTCTATGCAGGTGCCAGGCTGGCAGCCGTTTGTTGACCGGGTGGACACGCTAAAAGTAGACCTGAAACGGCAAGTTGCATCCGCAGGTGAAGAGGTGGAGACTCTGCTGAATGACGCGCAGTGGAAAGCCTGGGAAGGCGTATTCCTGGAGCCGCTGACGATGATCTGGGGGCCGCCCGGCACGGGCAAGACCTATACCATCGCGCAGATCCTACTCGGATATGCACTGCATGCCCGGCGGTCGGGCCAGCCGGTGCGCATCCTGGTGACAGCATTTACCCATCATGCCATCGTAAACGTCCTGCGCAGCGCGGCAAAATGGGCAGAGAAGTACGGCATTCCAGAGGAGAACCTGAAGCTCATCAAGGTGACCGGATCCGCTCCGCACACTGCCGACCAAGATTTGCCGGAGCGGGTGAGAAAGGCCGG
This sequence comes from uncultured Anaerolinea sp., assembly GCA_964403875.1. GTDB lineage: Bacteria > Chloroflexota > Anaerolineae > Anaerolineales > Anaerolineaceae > Anaerolinea. The sequence continues at coordinate 56,972 of CAYOHX010000015.1, forward strand.
GGAGGAAGCGATTGTCCAGCAGGCGGCCGACATTGAACTCGGCTGCGTGATTCTAGGCGCGACGGTGTGGGCAGCGGCCAAGGCGATGGATCAGGCCGGCGGGGCAGTGCAGCCCTGGTTTGACGTGATTCTGGTGGACGAGGCTTCGCAGATGAAGCTGCCCGATGCGCTGATTGCCTTCAGCGCCAGCAAGCCCAATGCCAACATCATTCTGGCTGGGGATGACAAGCAGCTTCCGCCCATCATTATGGGCAAGTACCCCGACCAGCACGAGTATATGTTGTCGTCGGTGTTTGCCTTTATGCGCTCGCGTATGGAAGCCCGACTTGATGATGATCCTGGGTTTGAGGAGCGGGTGCTGTTCCAACTCGAAGAGAATTTCCGCATGAACGAGCCGCTGACGGCCTATCCTCGACAGGTATTGTACCGAAACCGGTTCTCCTCGAAATGGCCAGCAATCCGCATTGCCATTACTTCACCGGTCGCAACCCCCAGAGCAGATTTGGTGGAATTTCTACTCAACCCCGAACTACCGGTGCTGCTGTGTTGGTACGAACCGCCGCGCAGCTTCACGGCAAGGAATCCCATAGAAGCTGAGATCATTTGCGATCTAATGGTCCGCCTGGGTGGTGTCCTTCAGCATCCGAAACAGAGCCGGATGTACACGCCCGCGGAATTTGCCGAGCAGGGTGTCGCTGCGCTATCGCCGCACCGGGCGCAGAACAGCACAATCCGCAATGTGTTGCGCAGCTGCGGCTTTGGCACCGAGGAGCGGCCGCTCCCGCTGGTAGACACGGTAGACAAGCTCCAGGGTCAGGAGCGTGACGTGGTGCTGGTCTCCTACGGCGTAGCCGACGGCGAATATGCTGAGGCTGAAGCGGAATTCCTGCTCAGCAGCAACCGCTTCAACGTTGCAGCGACCCGCGCACGTCACAAGCTGATCGTGTTTGCATCCAGTACCGTTCTGGACGTGGTGCCTAACGACCAGAAGGTGCTTCTGGACTCGATGATGCTCAAAGAGTTCCGCACGTACTGCTGTGACGGGCATCAGCAGTTTTCTTACAAATCAACCGAATTCGGCGAAATCCCGATGCACGTGCAGTGGAAAGGCTTTTAATGGCAGCAGGGGGAGAGAAGAGCCAGAAATTGCTCTCGCCGCTACGCTACCCGGGTGGCAAGCGTAAGCTTGCGGGATACATCGCCGAAGCGATCCGGATGAATGGGTTGCGGCCAAAGTTGTTTGTTGAGCCATTCGCCGGCGGAGCCAGCGTCTCGCTCTACCTGCTAGAGCAAAGACTGGTTGATCAGATTGCGCTGGGAGAGAAGGATGAGTTAGTCGCTGCTTTGTGGAAGACGGTGTTCTTCGATCATACATGGCTGGTCCAACAAGTTGAGCAGACCCAGCCAAGCTTAGAGTTGTGGATTGAATTTCGGCAAATGGAACCGCAGAACGACCGGGAGCGCGCATTGAAATGCCTGTTCCTCAACCGCACAAGCTTTTCAGGGATCCTTAATCAAACGGCTGGGCCGTTGGGTGGGCGCAAGCAGGCCAGCCAATATCCCATCGGTTGCAGGTTTTATCCTAAAACCGTCATCCAGCGGATCGAATCACTTGCTTCGCTCGCCGGACAGGTACGTTTCATCCATCAAGGCGATTGGGAAGAAACTCTATCCTTAGTGAGTGAGGAGGGTAAGCTGAAGGGGGAACTTTTCCTTTATCTCGATCCCCCTTTTTATCGAAAGGCTGACCGTTTATATCGTTATTGGTTTGATGAAGCCGGGCATAAGTACTTGCACGACCGCATAAACGGTTTGAACGGTAATTACATTTTGAGCTATGACGCAACGCCGGAGATAATCAATTTGTACTGCAACAATGGTTCAAAGGCGCGGCGAGTGGAGATTCTATATTCTGTCACGTCGAACGACAAGCGCAAAGCAGAAGAGTTGATCATTAGTAATCTACCTGTTCTACCTAGCAAATGAGTGTGCTTCAAAGAGCATCATTATAACTAGACAACATATGTTCGAGACTGGTTAAGTTTGTGAAAATTTCTTTGGCGAGTCCAGACAAACAAGCAGCAGTCACAGGATCTACAAGACACCCTGGCTGAGAGATTCACAAGTCAATATTCAAAACGATAAAGGAATGATAATAGCTTACCAGGTCCGGCAAGTGCTCAAAGCGATTGATCGATTGCCAGCCGCTTGTGGAGATGTGGAGGAGCAAGACAATGATACAAAATGATCGCTACACCTATCATATCACCTGGTCTGAGGAAGATGGCGAATATATTGGTTTGTGCGCGGAATTCGCAAGCCTGAGCTGGCTAGCGTCTGAACCGGAAGCGGCACTCCAAGGAATTCGCCAAGTTGTGGCTGATGTTGTCGCCGACTTACAAAAGAACGGCGAACCGGTGCCAGAACATTTAGCAACGAAAAAGTACAGTGGACGTTTCATGGTTCGGGTTACACCCGAACTCCACAGGCAGTTGGCACTAGAAGCAACCGAGGCCGATGTCACCCTGAACCGGTTGGTAAGCGATAAACTAAATAGGGCTCCATGCTAAAAGGATATTAACGAACAAAAACAGCCGCGAAAATCTTCTGCGGCTGTTTTTGTTTACCTCCTGAGACGGCTTGGTCCTATCTGTCAATTTTCCAATGGGGCATATAGCACCTTTGAAAGAATATGGAATAATCTTTCAAAGGTGCTTTGTCTTTGTAAAATTCTTTCAAATCTTATTTTCCAGTATTCGCAACTGGCCGAAACTTACAGCCTACCGATTGGGGTTTTCCAAGCATCGTCCAAGATAACCGCTCTACGACATTCCACCACACATCCGGCACCAGATACCAGGGAGTGTTGGCTAAGCCAGTAGGAATATCTGGATCCGGCGCGGAAACTCGATCCAGAAAGCCGCCTGGATGAATAGCGATATAGGGTGGAAGGGCGGCGCGCCACGTTGTTTCCAACGCACGTTTCCGCCCAGCCCCCTCCAAACCGGACGGGCAACTTTCGCTGCATCCGGCTTTCCCGCATAACATGCTGATTAGCTGGCATAGTGGAACTGCATGTGACAGGCGCGACAAAGCAGTTTGGTTTCTTGCTCGCTTCCAGAACTTGCCACATGTCCATTGCCTTTCTTGACCCGTCGCATTTTGCCTAACCGGTTAGGGTGATGCACATACAGCGTGACCCCACTTGCACCGCAGTGTTGACAACAAAGCTTGGCGTTCAAGCGGGTTTCCCGCCGGGTGGTCTGGCTGTGACCGTCTGCCCAATGCGTATCGATGTATGCCTGTTGGTCTTGCGCCCCGTGTGCCTCACGACTATAAACAGAACGGTAGGCAGGGGGCTTGTGCCAGATGAAGTAACGGTTCTGAGGTGTTCGGGGAGAACCAGGTTTGTAAACGTATAAGCCTTTGCAGTGTGTTTCAGGGCTGCGTGCATAGTGGTCTTTCATGACCTTCGCCAGGGAACGGCGATGGCGTTTTCCCAGGTAATGAACCGTCCGCCAGAAGATCACCCTGGACAGCCGGTAGGCGGGGATTTTGCTGGCATGGGCGTAGCGATAGTAGTTTGACCAGCCCCGCGCCACGGCATTAATGTTGAGAAAGACATCATATTCCGGGGCTTGCGGGTAACGGGTGGCTTGTTTGATCTTCGCCACGACAGCCTGTTCCGCCAGTTTGGGAATGGTGAGATACAGCCATTTGGTTCCATTGCGATTGGCGCGACCCCGTAGTTCATACCCCAGGAAGCGAATTTTCTCTCGCCAGTGGGTGATCTGCGTTTTCTCTTCGTTGAGGATCAGACCGAGTTGGTCTTTCATCCAGTCCGCGATGCGAGCTTTGAGGGTGACTGCTTCGGCCTTAGAGGTATTGCACAGCATGACCAGGAAGTCGTCCGCGTAGCGCACGTAAAAGGTCACCTGCCGCGGCAGGTTGCGTGTTTCGCGTTTGAGTTGTTTCAGGTTCTCCCGTAGTTCTTGCCGGATCTGCTCGACCGTCAGGCCAGCGGGGATTTTGCGTTGTCCATCCAAATAGCGCCGCAGGGTGACGTTGCGGTAGTACAACCGGGTGTAGCGGGGGTTGCTGCGAGCATTCTTTTGCGCCACCGTTTCTACCGGTGGGTTGACGCCCTGGCTTTCTAGCCATTGATCCAGTTCGTGCAGTACGATGTTGGCGAGAATGGGACTGGCAATCCCGCCTTGCGGCGTTCCCGAGTAGGTGGGCTTGCGGTTTCCCGCTTCCATGACACCCGCTTGCAGCATCTTGCGGATCAGGTCAATGAAGCGTTCGTCTTTGATGCGCTTGCGCAGACAGTTGAGGATCACGCCATGCGGGATACTGCCAAAGCAGTCGGTGATGTCGCCTTCGATGATCCAGGTTGCCCCGCCGCGATAGCCGCTGCTGGCCTTCTCCAGGGCCGTGATGGTGCTGCGTTTTGGACGAAAGCCGTGTGAGCATTTGCGGAAGATGGGTTCATAGATCGCTTCCAACAGCATGGCAACCCCGGCCTGAACAATGCGGTCTTGGATGGTGGGTATTCCCAGTGGACGCAGTTTCCCGTTCCGCTTGGGAATGTAGACCCGCCGCACCGCCTGGGGCATATAGCTGCCATCGCTCAATGCCTGGTGAAGCTTCTCGATCTCGTGTTCGGTGATATCGTTGAGGGTTTTTCCGTCAATTCCCGGTGTTTTCGATCCCCGATTTCCGGCAATCTTTTCTCTGGCAATTGCCAATAGGCTGCCGCAACGCAGCAGCCGGTATAACCGGTCAAAGCGTTTGTCTGGGTCCTCCTTTGCCAGTTTCTTCAGGTGTTCCAGTTCAGCGGTCACATCGCTCATGAAGTCTAACACCTCCGTATGTGTCCTCTTAGGAACGTTATGCCTCTGGTCCTTCGCCCTGTATGTGGCTTTCCCACATGCCCTGGGTGGTCGTTACGCCACCGACTACTACGACCAGTCTGCTCCACCTAAGCCTGCTGCGCCCCAAGCACGTCGCCCTTGCGGGAAGGCCGGGTGGTTCCTCGGTAGCTGTCTGGTTACTGGGATAGGGGTAGGTTGGCTTCCGAACGCGTTCTCCCGGACGGGGAGCTTGAGAGCCGGGTCTCCACGTATTCCAGGCGTTTCGACCTTCCCAACCGAAATTCGGGGTTCCGCACCAACAGACATTCGATGCGTTACAGCTCTCCTGGCATCCTAGACCGCGTATGCCAGTCTGTGTTTGATCACGTCTCGCCTTCGCCAATTACCGGCTAACCATGCCCATCCTTTCGGAACGTTTGCCTTTTGAGGGTCGGTCTCCCTCGCACAACTCGCTCCTGTCCCCTGAAAGCTGACCGACGCGAAATGGCTTGGCATTTCTCGTCGTCAGGGTGAGAAGACCTGTTCCTGTCAACAGGTCGCGCACAACTGCGCATTAACCAGACGCCCGAACGAGCGCCCATCTGTATACACAGCCGAATAGATGGGCCCAAGAACGCCTAAAGAAACGAACATACCCCAGCCACATTGCGATGGCTCAACGACTTTCGCAGCTTCTACTCGGTCCTTAATAAACTCAAAATAAGTTATTCCGGTCGGCGCGCCTGGCACATCCATCGGTTGATTTCCCTTATATGCGATAAACAAGATCGCGAGGCAAAGCAAAAGCAAGACAGCGGCCTTGATAACCCGAAGCACCAAACGAATCAAAAACAGAAACCCCTTGATCACTCCTGATTCTCCTTTTTCACCTTATACTCATTCTCGGGACTCGTCCTCTCAGCGATCACCAGGTTTCCAAACCGGATCTCTTCCCGATACATTCTGTCTACAGCGATCTCCACCACATCGCTTTCACTTCGACCCATAGCGCTCGATAATTCCCGAAGCTGCCGAACTCCTTCCGAACTGATCCGAAACGATCTAACCGGTTTCACTGATGAATTCTTTCTTGGCATTGTTTCCTCCTTACTATAAATAGTAATACATTTGTATTACAAATTCAATACCCATTTTGAATTTTTTTATCAAAAGATTTCATTGACAATGAAAAGATTCGCACTATAATTTCATTATGAGTGAAATCACCTGGCGATCAAGATGGTCAACTGAGCAGGTCCGCGCTATGCTTTTGGAGCAGTTTCAGGCATTTTGGCAGCGGGATGCTGGAATTGAACGAGAAAAGCTGGCCGATATCGAAAAGGCAGCTGGTGTTCCCCATGCAGTTATTATTTCAGGGCTGCGTCGTGTTGGCAAATCTACTCTTCTCGCTCAGGTGGCACATCGGCTAGGGGAAGATGCGTTTTATTACATCAACTTTGAGGATGATCGCTTTCTGGGTTTTCGTGCTGAAGATGCGGACGATCTATACCAAATGCTCGTAGAGGTATTTGGCGAACGGAAAATTTTTATCATTGATGAAATTCAAAACATCCCTGGTTGGGAGCATTTTGTTCGACGCTTCATGGACTTGGGGTTGAAGTTCTATATTACTGGATCCAATGCTTCCCTATTAAGCCGGGAGCTCGGAACGCGCCTCACCGGTCGATACATTCCCATCGAGCTGTTCCCATTCTCATTTACTGAGTATCTCAAGTTTCAAGACGAGCCAATTCCCGATCTCACCCGGATGACGACTGTGGAGAGAGCGCGTTTGAAAGCAGCGATGAATGCTTATCTGCAGGCAGGCGGTATCCCGGATGCATTGAAATACCCTGAACTGCCCTTACTTCGAACGCTCTATGACGATGTGCTGTATCGAGATATCGCAACCCGCCATCGCATTGACGCAGTTACGGCCCTCAAGGAACTTGCCTTTTACCTTATTAGCAATCCTGCCAGCCTGGTTTCGTTTAATAAACTGAAAGAGCAGCTCAAATTGGGCAGCGTCAATACCATCAGCAGCTACATTGATTACATGGAAAACAGCTGGCTGATATTTGCTCTTAATCTCTACGATTTCTCGGTAAAGCGCCAGCAGATTGCGCCCAAGAAGATTTTCTGCATAGATACAGGGCTATCCAACACGGTAGGCTTTAACTTCTCCCCCAATACAGGTAAGCTTCTGGAGAATCTGGTGTTCCTCACCTTGCGCCGGCAGACGCGAGAAGTCTACTATTACACTACCCCAGCCGGATATGAAGTGGATTTTTACCTGCCAGAGAAGAGGCAGTTAATCCAGGTAGCCCAGCATCTGGAGAACCCATCGACGCGCGAGCGAGAGGTCCGGGCATTGGAAG
>CAYOHX010000016.1:0-64102 GCA_964403875.1 uncultured Anaerolinea sp.
ACTCCTCATGGTCGGGTCTCTTCTACCTCTGGCTGTGTAATTACAATAAAAGAACTTTAGGGGGCGGATGGAAACTGGGCTGATTTATTCTGCGCCATGCTTTGAGAGCTTGGCCATCAAATTACTAACATCCATAATGCAGCGGTCGTTGTGATCTAGAGGAATGTTTACGACAAAGTATGGCTTAACATTTTCGCTTACCCCCTCGAGGCCACCAACTACAAGGTATTCACGAACTCCCAGATTCTGGTCGGACAGTAGATAACCATAGATTTCATAGGTAATGTTGCCAATTTCAATTTTGCTTTTAAGTTTTCCTTGCGGTTCGGTGTATGCTTTCTCCTGCACAGTACAACCGGGAATCTCAATGTGGCTAACCAATGACGTTCCATCCGCCTGGGTTTCTGTTTTCCAGAAATCGTCGCGGGCAGTCAAAATGTAGGGGGTATGAATCAAGGCAAGATCAACATAATTAACCGAAGGTACCAACAACGACAATGGGCCCATCTCAAATCCACTATCGCCCTCGTGGAAGGTAATTGCATACGCACCTTCTTGAAGCGCAGGAAACTTAAACCATCCGCTCATAGGTACACCATCTTGCACCAGTACATTCTCGTATGAATCCCCACCACCACCAATATGTCCATAAGTTCTTCCAAAATTATCACTGATATACATCGAGCCGTTATTGATGTCGGAAAGTTTATAAACTTTTCCTAGATAGGCTTTATGCAACGTCCAGGTTACATAGACGATAATTTCTCGTTTTTTATTGACGTATACACTTTGCACACAAAATTGATAATCACCGAGATTTAAGCCATTAGAAAGCGTGCGCTGCGTTTGGCATAGGCCAACCCCATATTCTCCAGGCGTTACTGTCAGTGGAGCGGGCGAAGGGGTAACAGTCGGCAATTCAGTAGCCGTAGGGATCGATGTGACCGTTGCGCTGGGTGTAAACGTGAAAGACACCGTTGCCGTAGGAGCCGGCGTCGCGGTATCTTCCGGCTGGCTGGTGTTTGTGACCGAAGGTAGTCCCGCTGCCTGAGTTGGCGCGAGGGTCGCTTGGGCGGCCGTTTCACCGGCAGGCGCAGAGCACGCCGCAAGGATCAAAATCATTAAAATTCCATGTAAAACACAAAGCAGGCGTGAAACACGCATAGATATTCCCCTCATAAAAATGTTCGGTGTTTGATTGAATGAGCACCACAAAAAGAATTGCCAGGGAGCCTGCGTTTTCACCCCGCGCAGGCTCCCCGTGAAAGCCAACTACAGTTCGCTGAGTTTGTGCGAAATTTCCTTCAGGGCCGGGTACAACTGCCGGTAAGCGGAATAGGCTTTATCGTAGAAGGCCACGCCCGCAGCAATGGGTTTGGTCGATCCGGTCTCGCGCACGGTGGCCTGGCAGGCCGCGTCAACATCGGCCCAGGCGCCCACACCCACACCCGCCAACAGCGCAGCGCCATAGGCCGCGCCTTCCGTGGTGTTGACCGTGACCAACTCGGCGTTGAACACGTCGGCCAGAATTTGCCGCCAGAGGGGGCTCTTGGCGCCGCCGCCCGAAACGCGCACCTGCTCGATGCTGGCCAGCCCAGCGGACTTCATCAACTCAAAGCCGTCGCGGAGGCCAAAGGCCACGCCTTCCAGCACGGCCCGGCTGAGGTGGGCCTGGGTATGGCGCACGGTGAGGCCGACGAAGGCCCCGCGGGCCAACGGATCGGGATGCGGGGTGCGCTCGCCGGTCAGGTAAGGCAGGAAGAGGAGTCCTTCGCTGCCCATGGGCACATTGGCCGCGGGGGCCAGCAGGTCGTCATAGCTCACGCCGGGGGCGAAGGTCTCGCGGTACCAGCGCAGGCTGCCCGCCGCCGAAAGCATGACGCCCATCAGGTGCCAGCGACCGGGCACGGAATGGCAGAAGGCGTGCAGGCGGCCTTCCGGCTCGATAAAAGCCTGCCCGGTAGTAGCAAACACTACACCAGAGGTGCCCAGGGTAAGGGCCACAATGCCGGGGCGCACCGCGCCCACTCCCACCGCCTGGGCCGCCTGGTCACCGCCGCCCGCCACCACCGGGGTGCCGGCCTTCAAGCCGGTCTCGCGAGCCGCGGCTTCGGTTACCCGTCCGGTGATCTCTGGGCCCTCAAAGGTCTTGGGGAGCCATTCCAGGGGGATGTCCAGCGCTGACAGCATCTCGGGGGACCAGTCTCGGGTCTTGATGTCCAGCAAGATGGTTCCGGCGGCATCCGCCCGGTCAATGGCAAATTCACCAGTCAGGCAGTAGCGCACGTAGTCCTTGGGCAAGAGAATGTGCTTGATGCGGGCGTAGATTTCGGGCTCGTTCTGCTGCACCCACAAGATTTTTGGCGCGGTGAAGCCAGTGAGGGCATCATTGCCGGTGATCTCAATCAGGCGGCTTTTGCCCAGGCGACGGCGGATTTCGTCGCACTGTGGCCCGGTGCGTTGATCATTCCACAAGATGGCCGGGCGCAAAACCGCTCCGTTTTCATCCAACAGAGTCAAACCGTGCATTTGCCCGGTGAGGCCGATGGCCTCTACCTGGTCGCCGGGCACGCCGGTGGTGCGCAGCACCTCGCGGATGCTGTTGACAACCCCGTTCCACCAATCGGTGGGGTTTTGCTCGCTCCACAACGGCTGGGGGGTGAAGAACTCCAACTCGGTGTGAGCAATGCCAACCACGTTCCCCTGGCGATCAGTCAAGAGGGCTTTGACGCCCGTGGTCGATTCATCAATTCCAAGAAAATAAGACATGCGCTACTCCTCCCTGGGGGGATAAAATGTACGCAAGCTCAGAGAAGCTCTTTGCTATGCGTTAATGGCGATTACCAAATGGATTGCAAGAATTGGACTTTGGCTTCAGACTGGAAGATGCCGCCGCCCTCGTGCTGGTTGAACTCATAAACCTTGATCTGTTTGGGGCCGGCGTAGTGATTATACGCGGCGTAGACGGTGGAGGGCGGGCAGATGTCGTCCATTAAACCCACCGAGAAGAGGGATTGGGCCTTGGCGCGAGCGCAAAAATTCATCCCGTCAAAGTAAGCCAGGGTCTGGAAGACCGGCTCGACCTGATCACGGTGGACCTTGAGGTAGTTAACGATCTCGTGATAGGGATAGCTGTCGTTGATGGTCAAGGCTCGGCGGAAGTGGCACAGGAAAGGCACATCGGGCATGGCCACTTTTACATCTGGACACAGGCCTGCCGCCGCCAGGGTGAGGCCGCCGCCCTGGCTGCCACCGGTGACGGCAATGCGCGATGCATCCACAGCGGGATGGCTCTGGGCTGTCTCAACCGCCCGCACCGCATCGGTGAACACGCGGCGATAGTAGTAGGTTTTTGGGTTGAGAACCCCTCGGGTCATGAAACCGGGGTGATGAGGGTTGCTGCCCTCGGGCTCGGGGTCGGGCGTATCGCCGTGGCTCCAGGAACTGCCCTGACCGCGCGTGTCCATGACCAGGGTGGCAAAGCCAGCCGCGGGCCAGGCCAGCCAGTTATACGGTGAGGCGCGCCCGCCGCCATAGCCAATGTACTCGACCACACAGGGCAGCTTGCCGCTCTGTCCGCGGGGCAGCAGCAGCCAGCCTTTAATATCCTGCCCGCCAAAACCGGCGTACGTAACATCATAGACTTCCATGGTGCGCAGGCCGTGATCGACAGGCACAAAACGCGCATTGAGCGGATATTGGCGGGCTTCCGCCAGGGTGGCCTGCCAGAAAGCGTCAAAGTCAACCGGCTCGCCACGATCAGGTTTATAAGTTTGTAGCTGTTCGAGAGGTAAATCGAAGAAAGCCATTTTTCGCTCCTGATGTAAAATTGAAGGGGGACATATCTATTTTAACCTATTTTGGATTTTGCTCGGTTCCAAGGAGTGGATCGATGGACAAATACTGCGTTTCTCCCAAAGAAAAAGTCAAGCTGCAAAAAATCGACACGGAAGGCAACGGCGAGAAAGATGAAGCCGTGGCGAAATTCCTCGAGATCAACGAGAAATTAGAAGCGCTTCAGGAACGCCTGTATGCGGAAGGGAAGCATAAAATCCTGGTGGTTTTGCAAGGCATGGACACCAGCGGCAAGGACGGCACCATTCGCGCGGTGTTCGACGGGGTGAACCCCCAGGGCGTGCGGGTGGCAGGCTTCAAGGTGCCTACTGCCGAAGAACTGGCTCACGATTACCTGTGGCGGGTACACAAACAGACACCTGGCAAGGGTGAAATCGTCATTTTCAACCGCAGCCATTATGAGGATGTGTTGGTGGTGCGCGTCCACAAGCTGGTCCCTGAGGAGGTGTGGAAGAAGCGCTTCGATCAGATCAATGATTTCGAGCATTTACTAGCCGAGGAAGGCACAACCATCCTCAAGTTCTTCCTGCATATCAGCCGCAAAGAACAAAAAGAGCGCCTGTTGGAGCGGCTGGCAGACCCCAGCAAGCATTGGAAGTTCAACCCTGGCGATCTGGAAGAACGGGCCATTTGGGACCAATACGAGGCGGCCTATGAAGACGTGCTGGAGCGAACCAGCACCGAGTGGGCGCCCTGGTATATCATTCCCGCCGACAAAAAGTGGTTCCGCAACCTGGTCATCGGCAAGATTCTGCTGGAAACGTTGGAGAAGCTGGATATTCAGGTTCCGCCCGCCATGCCCGCCGACGAGGTGAAGCAGTACCAGCAGCAGTTGGAGAGCGAATAGTCCAAGAGACGCGCCCCTTTCCTCTGGCCTTCATCGGTCAAACGGTCGAGGTAGTCATTGACCGGCCAATGGGCTCCGCGCACCCAACGCACGGCTTTATCTACCCGATCAACTACGGCTACCTACCGGGAGTTCCCGCGCCGGATGGAGAAGACCTGGACGCCTATGTGCTGGGGGTGGAAGGGCCCGTGCAGCGCTTCCGCGGAGTTTGCGTGGCTGTGATTCACCGCTTGGACGATGATGATGACAAATTGGTGGTACTGCCGGCGGGGATGGAGATGGAGGATGATGAGATCGAACGGCAAACTCGGTTTCAGGAGCAGTTCTTCCAGTCGGTGATTTTGCGGATTTCACCACGCCAATTCCCAATGACCCCATGAACCTCTCCTATCGGAATCCAGCGAGTCGGGTATAATCGATCTAATTGCGTCTGGGACGACTCTGCGGCGGCAGAATTGGGGGATTACCGCCAGGTAGAATGGAAAAGGAACACAGGTCTATGCAGGTCACATTGCTGGGCACCAATGGATGGTTTGATACCGCTACCGGAAACACGCCTTGCGTGGTGGTTGAGTCGAAAGATTGGACCGTGATCTTCGACGCAGGGTACGGTTTTGCCAAGATAGACCGCTATGCCCCCAGTGACAAACCAACTTACTTGTTCCTCAGCCATTTCCATTACGATCATCTGATTGGATTTCATACCCTGGCCAAAGATAACTTTCGCAAAGGCTTAAAGATCGTGGGGATGCCGAAAATTCGCGAAACGTTGGCTGATTTCTTTGATGGACGCTTCACCATCACTCTGGATACTCTGAGCTACCCGGTGACGATCCATGAGTTCGATGAAATTCGCGCGGAATTGCCTTTCAAAATGGAGGCGCTGCCGCTCATTCACAGTGGGCCGGTGTTGGGCTTTCGCCTGGAAGCCGATGGGACCATCTTCGCCTATGTTACCGACACCGGCTACTGCGCCAATGCCATCGCGTTGGCCAAAGAAGCGGACCTGGTTTTACTGGAATGCTCGCTGCCCAACGGCGACAGCAGCACCGATTGGCCGCACCTCACCCCACGTCAGGCCGGGCAAATTGCCCGTGAAGCCGGGGCGAAGCAAATGGCGCTCATTCACTTCGACGGCTGGCGGTACCAAACTTTTGAACAGCGCGAGGAAGCCGCCCAATTTGCCCGCCAGGAATTCCCCAACGCCATTGCCGGTCGAGATGGCATGACTTTCCTATTGGAATAGTAATCAAAACCTATGTCTGATTTCGTGTTGCCAGGCAGTTCGAGCGCATGGATTGCCCTGGAAAAAGTGGGCGAAGGGGATGCCGGGGAAGTATACCGGGTGGAATCCCTGGTGGAACATCACCCCGCCATTCTCAAGCGCCCTCGCGCCAGCGCGCTCAGTTACGAAGTCCGCCGCCAATCGGACCAAATACGCCGGGAAGGGCAGGTGCTGCAATTCCTGAGCGAACTTTGGCAAGAGACTGCCGGCATGGTGTGCACCCCGACCCTGCTGGACCAAAGCAAGGGCGGCAAAGATTTCTCCGGTGGACATTTCATTGTTATTTCGGAAGCTGAAGGGGTTTCTCTCAGCGACCTGGCTCGCGCCGCGGGACGCGGGTTGTCGCCCGCTGAACTGGCTGCCCGCCCCAATGCCCAACGCATGCTGCTGGAGCGAGTGCAAGAAAATGGCGTGCTTCCGGTGGCAATCATCTCCGCCAGCCTGCACGCCATCTTGTCCGCGCTCGAGGCTGTGCATGAAGCAAAAGGCGAGGCGGGAGAGCCGTTCTTTGGGCTGCTGTGGAATGATATCAAAATTGACCACGTCTTCTGGAACCCTGAAACCGGGCAGGTCACGCTAATCGATTGGGGCAATGCCATCTTGTTGGAAGCAGATGGAGCTTCACGCAACCGCCGCCACTCACGCGCCGACGACTGGCGGCAGTTCATCGAGGAAATGGGGCGCTTCCTGCAGCAAAATGCGCCCGAACTGGCCCAAGCGCTGGATTGGCCCAGCGAATCAGTCGCTCCCGAAGATCTTTCCAAACAGATTACACGCTTGAAGCAGCGCATCGTGGCCGTACAGAAGAAAAACGAGGCGCTGCTCAAGCAGTTGGAAGAAAACCAGGTCCAGCTCACCCAACCCGGTCTGGACGCCGACCAGCGCCTTGCGGAGCTGCAACCGCTGCAGATGCGCATTCTGGACATGGGCCGCCTGCCAGACCTGGACGCCGCCTTGCGCCTGGTGACCAGCGCAGCCGAAAGCCTGGCCTCGCGGCAGAACTGGCCCGCATTGCGCGAGTTGTGCGGCTGGGCCCAAAAACTTCCGGGCGCCAACCCAACGGCCTGGAAGTTGACCGGCAATCTGGCCCGGCACATTGGCGGGCTGCCCAACCCCGGAATGTTCGCGCCAATCATCCAGGCGGCCCTGCAAGCCGATTGGGCCGAAGCCCTGTGGCGCCTGGTAGAAGGCCTGGGGGCTGAAGCCGAACCGGAGGGCTGGCATGAATTGATCCGCGACCTGCGTATCCAAATGAACGGGAACGGTCAGGATGAACCACCTCGCCCGCTGCTCACCTTGCGCCGGGGAGCCTTGAGCGTGCAAGCCGCAGCCCAAAGTTTGGAAGACCGCCTGGCTCGCGCGCCCGACCCAGACACCGAAGCGGCGTTGGAAGAAAAGCGAGCCTTCCTGGACAAGATGCGCAAGGTAATTTACAACTGGGTACAGCTCGAGCCGCTGCCGCCTTACTCGGACCTGTCGTACGATGAAGTCCAAACGATCTTGGATGAATTCGCGCGCTTTGCTCCCTATGACCTGCACGCGCAAATGGTTAAGCCGCAAGAGCGAGTGCGCGCCGTGCTGGAAGCCTGGGACCGGCGCGATTTTCAAGCCGCAGGACGCGGGCTGCGCGCCCTGCTGGGGGTTGATCCCGACCGCCGCCGACTGTTGCGCGCCGAAAAAGCCATCCGCGCTGCACCAGATTGGTTGATGCGCCTGCGAGTGGGCCCCGCCCAGGGCGAAGCGCTGCGCGAATTCGTCACCAATTTGGAATTCGAGGGGCGCGAACTGCACAATCAGGTGGGGCCGGCTGGCTGGTTGGATGGCCTCCTGGATGGTCTCAAGCAGATGCGGCGGGGCACCTGGCCTGGCGACTTGTTGTTAGCCCAGCCTGCGCTCATGGCCGACATCCCCTGGTTGCAGCGCTTCGAGCGCATTGAACGTTTGCAGCCCTTGTTGGGGAATGGAAAGAAGATAACCGAGGCCCCCGCCCTGAGCGGCGTGCATGAAGGCCGCGTGGGACCGCAAGCCGACCTGGCCTTCCTGGACCCGCTGGACAACTGGATGCCCGAAGCGCGCGGGTCATCGGCCCGGGTATATCATGCCGCCTACCGCTTGCCGGGCGGAAGTTTCTCCGAAGCCGCCCTCAAGATCATGCGCACCGACAAAGCCGATTACTCTCTCCCTCTATTCCGTGAGGAAGTGCAAATCCTGACCGATATGCGCGATGTGCCGGGCGTGAACCGCATGTTAGAATGCGGCTTCTTGGGCCTGGATGGCAATGGTTCGCTGCCCGCTGACCACGATCGGGCGGGCATTCGCGCCATGGCAGGGGATGCGCTGCGCCTGGGAAGCGACGCAGCCGGGCAGTTCTTGCGCGAGCTAGACGAACGTACCCGCCAGGGATGGACGCCTTACCTGCTGTTAGAAGAGCGTCGCAAAGAAAACAACCTGCTTTTGCTGTGCGATGCGGCCCTCAACCGCGGGACCTTCTTGCCGGTGGGCGACCTGCTGCACATGGCTATCCAAATTTGTGATATTCTTCAGATTGCGCACCAACGCAAGGTGGTCTACCGTGACCACAAGATCTTGCATTACTACTGGGAAGCCGAGAAAAACGGGGTGTTCATCATCGACTGGAACGTGGCCCGCTTTCACCCCGACGGCTTGACCGACCTGGAAATTCACATGGACATGGTACAGTTTGCGGCCCGCGGCCTGCACCACATCCTCACCGGGCGGACCGCCCCTGGCGCGCTGCCCCTGGGTCCCACCCGCCCCGATGAAATTGAAGCCGCCGCTCAGTCCTATAAGGCTCAATGGACCTATGACGACCGGCGGCTGCCCCCGCAAGTGCGGGCAATTCTGGAAAGCGGCTTAGGCGGGGCTTATCAGACTGCCGCCGATCTTCGCCAGGATTTGCTCGACGCTTACATGACTTTGGAGTAACATCTACTTATTATGAGCGATTATCAATCTTTGATGCAAAAAGCCGGCGAGCTGCTGGAGCGCGAGAAACCACCCGCGCCCGACCTACGCCGTCTGATGGTCGATCTGGATGACCTGATCCATTCCGGCGATTTTCAATCTCTCACCCAGGTGGAGCGCACGGAAATCCAGAAACTGTACCAGGACTTGCGCGACAAGCTGCGCGGCGTGGAAGCCCCCGCGGTGCCGCTGAGCGATATCCTGCCCCCCAGTGAAAACGAATCCGCCGCTCCGGCTGCCGGAAACAACAAACCCTCCCGCCCAGAAGAACGCGTGCACAACCCTTACGCATCGGAACAACTGGAAGAAGCCGAAACGCTATTTTATGGAGGGCGCTACGCCGAAGCCATCAAAATCTATGATAAGGTGCTGTCGATCGAGCCAGGCTGGGAACGCGCTCGCCAGCACCGCACCGAAGCGGAAGGCTACCTGCGCACCGGGTATATCCCAGCGGTAGCGCTGCCCCCCGAAGCCGCAACCGCCTTTGGCAAAGCCCAATCGGCGGCTCGCCTGGGGCGCTATACGGACGCGCTGGGGCTGCTGACTCGCGCCCAAAACATCCTAACCCAGTTTGGTATCCAACGCTGGCAGGAAGGAACGGAGTTCGAGCAGAAACTTCAGCAAAATATCGACGCAGAAAATGTATTCAACGAGGGCGTGCAGTTGTTCGCCCAGGGCCGCCTGGACGAGGGCATCGACCGGGTGGAAACCGCTGCGACTGCCACCGGGCTGCCCAAGTACGGCGACCGCCTGGCCCAGATGCAGCGCGAGCGGGAACAGGTGCATGGCATTGCCGAAGCGCTCAATGCCAGCCTGCCCGACCCCAAAGCCGTGGCGCAGGCAAAAACCAACCTGGATGGATTGATCCTCAAGTACGGGGAGAGTCCGATTTTGCAGCGCATGAAGGATCAACTGGATGCTGCCGTGCCCAAGGTGGCCGGCCCACTCAAGGAGCAGATCCATTCCCACAAGCAGCAAGCCTTGCGCTCGCAAACGCTTGAATCGGCGCGCACCAAGGCCCGCGAGGCACGTCGACTGATCGATCAGGTGCGCGCGCTCGGGTACAGCGACGAGGACCTCAATCAATTGCAGGGCGAGGTAGACAAGACTCTGCAAGATATTCTGCGCTACGACGACTTGCTCCAGCAATCGGTTTCGGTGCTGGATGCCAACCGCTCCTGGCCTGCCGAGGCCGCGCGCATGTCCGCTGACCTGCGCAGCCGCTATCCCAACGACCCCGGCGTGATCGAATTGAACCGAGGCTTGGGGAATTATCGCAACACGATGACCGGCCTGAAAGTCGGCGGTGGGTTGATCGGCGCGGCACTGGTGATTTTGCTATTGTGGTTGGGTTTCAACCAGGTGCAGGCGTACATCCTTTCATTGACGCCCACGACCACCCCCACCCCCACCTTTACCCCTACGCCAACCCGAACCGCGACGCCCACGCCGGAACCGACGGCCACGCCACGCCCCACCCTGACGCCCACGATCACGCCGACACCGATGAACGCCACGGTTTCCCGGAATATATGGGCGCGCAACGGCTGCTACGAGGATTACGAGGCCATTGCCCGCATCCCTGAGGGAGCCATTGTGCGCCTTCTGCCCGCCGAGCGGCGCTTCGATGCGCTCTCCCGAGAGTGCCTGCTGGTGGAATATGTGGGCGAGACGCGCACGATTTTGGGATGGATTCTGATCGCGGACATTCAGTAAGAAAATACCATCCACGTATTACACCAATGACACGAATGGGAAGAGAATGAAGAATTTTATCCGCGAAAAGCCCTGGCCTTGCCAGGGTAGACGCTAATCCGCGCGAATGATCAGATAGAGAAGGAACTTAAAAACGAATTCAACAAAAAAGCTGACGGCCAAAGGCTTCTTCTTATGAAAACAATCGGTTTGATCGGCGGCATGAGTTGGGAATCCAGTCTGGAATACTATCGTTTGATTAATGAGGGCGTGAAAGAACGACTCGGCGGGCTTCATTCGGCCCAATGCCTGATGTACTCGGTGGATTTCGCGCCCATTGAGGTCATGCAGCAAAGCGGGCAGTGGGCTCAGGGGGCCGCCGTAATGGTGGACGCGGCTCAGCGGTTGGAGCGCGGCGGGGCCGACTTCATCTTGCTATGCACCAACACCATGCACAAATCAGCGCCGCAAATCGAGGCCGCAATCCACGTGCCTTTCCTGCACATTGCCGACGCCGCGGGCCGCCGTGTTCAGGCTGCCGGTTTGCGCCGGGTGGGGCTGCTGGGCACGCGCTTCACCATGGAAGAGGATTTCTACACGGGGCGGCTGGCCCGCTTCGGGTTGGAAACGCTCATCCCCCCAGCCGAGGAACGCCGCGAGGTGAACCGGGTCATCTATGATGAACTATGTCTGGGAACCATCCGCGCCGAGTCGCGCCAGGCTTATCGACAGGTGATCGCGGGGTTGGCGGATGCTGGGGCCGAGGGCATCATCCTGGGCTGCACTGAAATTGGACTGCTGATCAAGCCCGAAGACTGCCCCTTACCCCTCTTCGACACCACCCGCATCCATGCTGAAGCGGCAGTAGAAATAGCCCTGGAAGGCGCGTTGGCGTAACCCCGCGCGGGTTCAAAGCGGAGCATGTTCCATTACTTGAAGAAAATCCGCCAAAAGATGAGCCCCCTGGTCAAGCCCCCTGACCGGCCGGAGCAAGCCCGCTGGGCGCTCTGGCAAAAGGGAAGCGGCAAGATTGTCCTGCGCCAGAATCCCGCCTTTATCAACGCCGAAAACAACTTCTTGGTCGATTTTTATATTTATCAGCGAGGCACGCGCCACGAGCTGGTCAACCTGGCAAAAATCAACCAGCCGTTTCCGGTGAACGGGATCGAGCTAACTTTGACCGCCCCTGAGGAGCGCCCTCGAGAGATCGAGATTGTGCTGCTGCAAGGGAACGACGAGTTGACCCCTCTCAAGGATTGGCTGGGGGTCTATTGCATCTACCCGGCCCCATCAAAAACCCAAGAGGCGCTGACGGTTAAACTGTGCTTTCGCATCGAGGAAGTGGAGGGCGCGCGCAGCCTGACCCTGAGCGCTGAGGATCCAAACTCACCCAAACCAGTCACCCTCACCTGGGCTTATCCCGGCGAATACTGTTGGGAAATTCAGGACTCGGATTACGATTTTCTCAAACAGGTATACGGTTTTGTCACCTTTTTGCGCTCGGGAGCCATCATCGGTTACCAGGAAGCCAGCCATTGGCTGCTGCCAGGCGGGGTCATTCCAGCGCCTGTCAAACGGGAACAAAAGTTGGGAACCAGCGGTGAGATCTTCAACCAAATGCGCCGGCACATGGAGAGCCAGACCGGGCTGGTGCTTACGTCCCTTTCCGACCCCTACGCCCTAACCATCACCGAGTTGGCAGGCGGGATGCGGCACATCAATGTTTTTTTTGTCGCGGGGGCAATTGGCGCACTGACCAAGGGGCTGTTCCTCGATCCGACTCATCTACCTGAATTCTCAGCGTATGTAGACGCGCGCAACGTGCACAACGCCCTGGAGCAGTACCTTGCGGACGAAAAGTTGGAGGATCTCTCCAGGCTTCCGGCGAACATCGACCCGGTATCGCGGCGGCCAGCGGGTGGGCTGGAAGGAGTTTACATTACCGCAGCGCCGACCATGTTGAACCAGGAGGGTGTGCCCTGCTATCAATTATTGCGATTTTACCCGGATGGGTTGGTGCTGCAAGCCGGGGTGTGCGATGCGGCCATTGAGGCTGCCAGGCCGCTCATCGAAAAGTGGTTCCACCGCGAGACGCCCGTGGAGGTGGGACGCGGGGTATATTACACCCTGGAACGACAGGTCTGGTTCAGCACGTCCACCTATTTTACGCAGTTGGCCAATGAAATCACCCTGGATTTTGCCGGAATCATACAAGACGCCGATCATCTCACCATCAGCGTACGTGACCGCCGCTCCGAGGTGGTCACTGCGGATGTGAAATACAAAAGATTCGTCACTGCTCTGCCAGAGACTTGAGAAACCAGGCTCGCTTCAAGGCATGAAGTGCCTGTCCGAAAATTCGGAAGGCCCTAAACTTCTGGCTGATCGTCCCAGGGATAAACTTCGGAGCCTTTGGCAGCCTCACGGATGGCGGGGTCGTCGGAATAAAATCCACGCGCCTCGGGCGGAATCAACTCGGCGATACGGCTCATCATCTCGTGGCCAAACACCTCTAGCTGTTCGCGATATGAACCCTCGCCCTGACCCAGCTTGAAGGGTCCAAAGGGCTTGCCGATGCGAATGGTGGCGTTTTTACGCTTGCCCAGGCGGAAATTCTTGAACACTTCCACGAAACCATCCAGGCCAACCGGCAGGATTTGAGCGTTACTGCGGGCAGCCAGCAAAGCCGCGCCGGGGCGCGGCGGACGCAGCACGGAGGCCCACGAACCGCCCTCGGGGAAAATGGCCAGCACGCCGCCCTGCTCCAAAGAACCTTGCGCGTTCAAGAGCGCATCCCGCGAGGATGTGCCTTTGCCACGGCGGACGTGCAACACCCCCCACCACTGGCGGAAGATATTGGTTACCGCCGGGGCGTTAGGGGTGGTCAAGCCACCGATGAACTCCATGGGATAGGGCATGGCGTGAATGACCGCCACGGGATCCAGAAAGCTGAAGTGATTCCCCACAATGACCAGCGGACCAGCCTTGGGCAGGTTTTCGCGCCCCAGGATTTTGATGTCTGCCAGGGCCGGCAAGACCAGACCAATTCCAAAGCGAAGCAAACCGCGAATCGCCTTGCGGCGCGGGTATGGGATGCGTGCGGCAGCAGCGGTCATGAATTAATCCGCAGCAATTTCGGCGCGTTTCCAGTTGCGCACGAACATGAGCAGCCCCAAACCGACCACCAGCGTGACGATCATCGCCCATACGGCAATGCGAATGCCGGTTTGCTCGGCCAGAAGCGGTTCCCAGCCCTGACGCTCGTATCCAAAGGCAATGGAGGTAGCCAACATACCGTAGAGGGCTGGGCCGGTGAAGGAAGAAATTTGACCGGCCAGAGAGAACACGCCAAAGAACTCGGCGGATTTTTCCTCGGGGGCCAGTTGCCCCACCGCCGTACGGCTCACCGACTGAACGCCGGTGAGGGCAAAACCCGCCAGCGCGCCGATGATGTTGAATGCCAGCATCGAATCGACCACGAAGATCCCGGCGACGGCCACAATCATGAGTAGCAAAGATATGACCAAAGAGGTCTTGGTGCCAATTCGTGGAACCAGCTTGCCGAAGAGGAAAGCCCCGATGACGCTGGTGACCTGCACAATCATCATAAAGATGATCAGTTGGGTTTGGGTCATCTGGAACAGAGTCACACCGATAATGCTGGCGAAGTCCAGGGTCATCATAATGCCATTGTTGAAGACAACAAAAGCGACGATGAACAGCAGGAACTGCTTGAGTTTTCCGGCCTGACGCCAGGTCCGGTACAGCTTGCGGAAAGAAACGGTCAGGTAATTTTCGCCCTTGGGGAGCGGCTGGGGAGCCTTACGCTCGCGAAGGTAAATGAATAATGGCAGCGAAGACAGGATATAAAAACCCGCCGTGATCAAGAAAGACAGGCGAATGACGAACGTGCCTTTTACCAGCATGATCAGGGCCAGGACGATGGCCAGGCAGACGATGCCGCCCAAGGAACCCAGAGCCCACCCATTGCCCGAAACCCGCCCCATGTCATCTGGCTCGGCGATCTCGGGCAGGAGGGCGTTATAAAACACCTGTCCGCCGCGGTAGCCGATTTCGGCCAGGATGAAGAAGACCATGCCCATCAGGATGTCCCCTTCCTGAACGAAGAAAAGCAAGGCGGTAAAAACTACGGCCAGGCTGGTGAAAACAGCCAAAAAGCGTTTCTTCTTGGCGGCAAAATCCGCCAGCGCGCCCAATACGGGTGAGAGGATGGCTACCACGAACATGGCTATTCCCACCGAGAAGCCCCAAAGACGAGCGCCTTCTGCGCCGCCCACCACCTGTGATTTAAAATAGGCTGAATAAACCGCTAAGAGAACAACGGCGGCGTAGGCTGAATTGCCAAAGTCGTACAGGTACCAGGTCCAACGCTCGCGGCGTGTTGCCGGAGCGCGTTTCACCTTTTGCACTCCCGCGACGAGCGGTTTCTGCAAAGTATTTTCCATGAAACACCACCTTAATTATATTATTCGGGACAGTCTGATTTTCCCGCAACCTTTTGGATTTGTCAATCGTATATAAATATTGGCTCTTATTGCGCCCTCATCCAAATACAACCCTGTAGCTCAAGGATGGTTGCTCGTTGGCTCACAAAAAGCAACTCCTCAGGCAGAGGCGGAAGAGGGGTGAATTTTAATCACGCCAACAAAGGATATTGCCCAACATGAAGCACACCCTACTGCCTTCCATGCTCGTGATCGCCGGACTGCTCCTGACCGCGTGCGCTCCGCGCGCAGCCGTGACCGCGGGCGATTTGGATTCGCTTATCGCTGCCCTCGACCAAAACGTGCCTGGCTACCTGGCTGCCTACAATACTCCGGGCGCAGGCATTGCTTTGGTGGAAAACGGTGAACTGGTATGGAGCCAAGGATTTGGGCTGGCGGACCAGGAAAACAATGTTCCGGCGACCGCCGAAACTGTTTACCAGATTGCTTCCATCTCCAAAACAGTGGCTGCCACGGGCATCCTGCGTCTGGTGGAACAGGGCAAACTGGATCTGGATGCGCCAGCCAGCCAGTATTTGACTCGCTGGCAGATTCCCGAATCCGCTTTTAACGAAAACGACGTGACCATTCGCCGCCTGCTCAGCCACAGCGCCGGGCTCTCGGTGCATGGTTACCCTGGCTATGAACCGGACGCAGCCTTGCCCAGCCTGGAAGAAGCTCTCTCCGGTCATCCTCTCGGCCCCGATTACTCCGTCGAGGTGGTGGCCGAGCCGGGGCAAGCCTACAGCTATTCCGGTGGCGGGTATACGCTTCTACAGTTGATCGTAGAAGAGGTGAGCGGACAGAGTTTTGCCGACGCCATGCAACAGGAAGTAATGGATCCGCTGGGCCTCGAACACTCCAGCTTCGTCTGGCGGGCGGACCTGCGCGGCCTGACCGCCAAGGCCTATAACATGGATGGGCGCTTACTACCCAACTACCTGTTCACCGAGCAAGCCGCGGCGGGGCTGTACACCACTGCCGGCGAGCTGGCCCGCTTTGGCATTGCGCACCTACCTGGGCAGGGTCTCCTTTCGGAAAATAGTCTGTCTCAGATGCAAGCGGTGTCCATACCCATCCCCGCCCAATCCGCCGAGGGCTTCTTCAGCGGCATGGATGGGTATGGGTTGGGTTGGTTCGTCGAAACGCTGCCTGATGGCAGCCGGGTGGTCAACCACACAGGCGGCAACAAGGGCTGGCGCTCGTTGTTGTCGGTAGCGCCGCAGCGAGGCGCGGTGTTGGTGGTGCTGACCAACAGCGACAACGGATCGGGCGTTCATGACGAAATTCGCGCCGATTGGGCAGAGTGGCTCGGGGCTGGCATGCCCAAAGGAATCCGCAATGCGCAGAATTTGGCCAACGGGGTTGTAATTCTCAGTGGGTTGCTCATCTTGGGGTTTGGAGGGTGGTTGTATCGCTTCGTTCGCAAGGTCCAACAAGGCCAGCGCAAGTTCCAATTTAGACCCAACCTGCGCAGCATTTCGGGCCGGAAACTGATTTTCGGACTGCTGGTCGCGCTGCTGCTGGCGGCAGGATGGCTGTTCCTGCTGCAAATTTTCGTAAAGATGATTTTCCCGCTCCAGGCCGGTTGGGTGGGATTAGCTTATCTGCTGTGGGTGCTGGCGCTGGCTTTAGGCTCGGTGAGTGGAAAGGTTAACGCCTGACCTAAAAAACAACCACTCAATCCTTTTTTGTACTACAATTGATCAAACACTATGGAGGCGATTCATGCCCCGTGACCAACTCCTCGCCATCGACAATGGCACCCAGAGTGTCCGCGCACTGCTGTTCGATTTGCGCGGCAACCTGATCGCAAAATCCCGAATTCCGATTGATAATTACATTAGCAATGCGCCCGGACTGGCCGAGCAAGACCCCGAAGTCTTTTGGCAATCGGTGTGCCAGGCCTGTCAGGAATTGTGGAAACTGCCGGGGGTAGACAAGGACTCCATCGCGGCGGTGGCCATCACCACCCAGCGATCGACAGTGATCAATCTGGACAGGAATGGCCGGCCTCTGCGCCATGCCATCACCTGGATGGACCAGCGCCGCACCCCCGGCCTAAAACCGGTCAGCGGACTTTGGGGACTGGGCTTTGCCCTTACCGGCATGACCGAAACCGTGGCGTACTTGCAGGCTGAAGCCGAGGTGAACTGGATTCGCACCTATCAGCCTGAAATTTGGGCCAACACCCACAAATACCTGTTCCTTTCAGGTTACCTGATCTACCGGATGTGTGGTCAGTTCGTCGATTCGGTCGGCAGCCAGGTAGGCTACGTGCCGTTTGACTATCGTCTGTTGAGCTGGGCCAAGCCTTCAGATTGGAAATGGCAGGCCGTCCCCATGAATCCTTCGGTTCTGCCAGACCTGGTTCCGCCGGGCGGGCAGTTGGGCGAGATCAGTCGAGAGGCGGCAGAAGCCACCGGAATTCCCGCCGGACTGCCGCTCATCGCCGCCGCAGCCGACAAAGCCTGCGAGGTCATCGGCGCGGGCTGCCTTGAGCCACAACTGGCCTGCCTGAGTTATGGCACGACAGCCACCATCAACACCACCCACCAGCGTTACCACGAGCTGATTCCTCTCATCCCGCCCTATCCAGCCGCCGTGCCGGGCGCCTACAGCCTGGAAATGCAAATATACCGTGGTTTTTGGATGGTAAGCTGGTTCAAGCGCGAGTTTGGCCAAAACGAACAACGCCTGGCTGAAGAAATGGGGATTCAAACCGAAGATTTATTTGACAATCTGGTCGAGTCAGTTGCGCCGGGCTCATTTGGATTAACCTTGCAGCCTTACTGGTCTCCGGGGCTGAAGGTGCCTGGCCCAGAAGCAAAAGGGGCCGTAATCGGCTTTGGCGACATTCATACCCGCTCGCATTTTTACCGCTCCATTCTGGAAGGCGTGGCTTATGCCCTACGGGAAGGGGCTGAGCGCACCCAGAAAAGCACCGGGATTAATATCAAGGAAGTGCGCATTGCCGGTGGGGGCAGCCAGAGTCGGGCAGCCGTGCAGCTCACCGCCGATATCTTTGGCCTTCCTGCCAGCACCCCGCACGTGTACGAGGCATCTGGCCTGGGCGCTGCCATCGACGCGGCGGTGGGCGTGGGACTACATTCCAGCTTCTCCAGCGCGGTCAGCGAAATGACTCGCACCGGCGCGGTCTATGAACCCAACCCCACCTTCCATCGCATTTACAACGAACTGTACCATCGTGTTTACAAAAAGATGTACGCGCGTTTGAAACCACTATACGAATCTATCCGAGAGATCACCGGTTACCCACCCAAAGACTGATTGAGGAGAGGATCTATGGCCCCCTGGGTTGCGGTCGTTCAATTTTCACTCGGTTTTACGATGATCATGATGGCCGTTCTGGGAACCGTAGCCTATACGCGCAAACAAATCGCCGGCGCGATCGGGTTTATCCTGATGTGCGTGGGAGTATTGATCTGGGCTGGCATCTATATTTTGGAGCTGCGGGCTGGCTCGATCGAAGGGAAGTTCCTCTTCTTCCGGTTGAAGTACATTGGCGTTTTGATATTGGTGGGCAGTCTGCCTGCCTTTGCCCTCACCTTCCGTCGAATCTTCAGGGCCTTGGGGCAAACACCCAATTATTTCCTGGGCATCTTTCCTCTCCTCAGCTTCCTGATTATCTTAACTTCGGACAGGCATCCATTTTTCATCAACAATTTGCGGCTCGACACGGTGGGGCCATTCACAATTCTGGTGTTTGACCAGGGCCCTTGGTTTACCATCAACCTGGCTTACTCACTCATCATGGTGGTATTGGCAATGATCTTGATCGCGATCCAGGCAAGATCAACCAACGGCGTCTTCCGTTACCAGATGAACTACCTTTTCGCCGGTATCCTGATCCCCTGGATTGTAGGATTGCTGGCATCGATGGGATGGTTTCCAGTGAAAGGGCTAGACGTCACCCCCATCTCGTTCTCCCTTTCTATGCCCTTCCTGGCCATTGGCGTTTTTCGCCATCGTATCCTCAGTATCATCCCCGTTGCTCGCGGGATCATCTTTGAGCGAATGGCCGAGGGCGTGCTGGTGTTGGATAATTGGTACCGGGTTGTAGATTTCAACCTGCCCGTCCAGCGACTTTTCGAACTGCCGGAACTATCCAAAACAATTGGGAAAAATGCTCAGGAAATTTTGGGCAACTACCCGAAAGTTCTGGATTACCTGGTTTCAGGCGATTTTAACCCGCAAGACCTGGAATTGTCCGGCAGTATGTACGAGGTAAGCCGGCATTTGCTGCATGATCAACGGAATTTTGTCGTTGGACAATTCATCCTCTTCCGGGATATTACAGCGCATTATGAGATGGAGTCCGCTGTCCAACGCAGCGAAGCTCAGTACCGCTCGATCTGGGAACACGCGTCGGAGGGAATCTTCATTGTGCAGGGCGCATTGATCAAGCTGGCAAACCCTGAGATTGGTCGAATTATCGGGCTGGATCCTAAAACACTCACCGATCGCCCGGTGAGAGACTTGCTTCCACCCAAAGAGCAAGCAGAGTTGCTGAAAGCCGCCCACTGTTGGTTGGAGGATGGCACACTTCCAGAGCGATATGAGACGCGAATTATGCACGCCGATGGATCGCCGCGAGATGTCGATGTGAAGGCCTCGTGGATCACATACGCGGATCAGCCTGCATTCTTGTTATTTATCCGCGACATCACCCAAAGCAAACAAGATGAACAGCGTTTGATCGCCAGTGAAGAACGCTACCGGATTACCTCGGAATTGATCACCGATTTCGCTTATGCCACGAAGGTGCTGCCCGACACCAGCCTGGTGGGTGAATGGGCAACCAGTGCTTATGGGCGCATAGCCCAGCAGCCGATCGAAGAATTGGATGCTTTTAGCAACCTGACCTCATTAACCGAGCCCGAAGATTACCCCCTGGTGCAGACGCACATCAAGCGGCTGTTGGACGGCCTTGCGGATGTTTGCGAGTTCCGCATTCGAGATAAAAATGGCGACCTGCGATGGATCCGCAACTACTGCCGACCTATATTAGATGATAAGGGGGGCAGAGTGGTGCGTCTGGTGGGCGCGGCTCAAGATTTGACCGAGCGCAAGCTGATGGAGGATGACTTGCGCCAGGCGAAATTGTGGGTCCAACAAGAGACCATTGCGCGTTCGGAGTTCTTGATGACCATGAGCCAGGAAATCCACGCGCCGCTGAATGCCATTTCAGGGCTATCCCAATTGATGCAATCTACTGCCCTGACCAGTGAGCAGCAAGATTATCTGGATGTGATCTACGCCAATGTTGAAGCGCTGCATATCCTTTTCAATGATATTTTGGATTACTCCAAAGTAGAAGCAGGGGCAATCACGCTAGAATTACAACCAAGTTCGCTGCGCGAGTGTATAGAAGAAGTATTGGTTTCGGCAGCTCCAAATCTGGCCAACAAGTCCGTTTACCTGGGTTATGTGATCGAACCTGGGGTTCCGGAATATCCGGTGATCGATGCTTTCCGTGTACGGCAGGTGTTAGAAAATATCGTGTCGTTTGCCATGAAACACACCGATGTTGGGGAGATTATTGTCCGAGTGTCCTCGAAAACAATCGAGTACAGCAACGTTGAAATAACTTTTTCCATTTCGAATTGTGGAAGTGACCTGCCAGTGGGAATTCTGGAGGATGTTTTCCGCACGTTATCCGACCCGGCTATTTCGACTTCGAAGTTGAAGCGAAGCGTTGGTTTGGGTTTGGCCCTCACCAGCCGCTTATGCGCCATGATGGGGGGAGATTTCCGGGTAAATGTTGCCACCGGAAATAAGAAAGGCACGACTTATATTGCAAAAATCCAGGCGGCCCATTCCAGCGTGCAGTGGAAACCCGAGTTCATAAAAAACGCTGAAAAACTTCGTGGGAAAAAGGTGCTGTTTGTGGGAACGCCTGAAGTGGCGAAAGAAGTTTTTCAAACAATGCTCCAACCATTGGATGTGACGATGGCTTTCGCATCGGGTCTGGCCCAAGCGGAAAAAGAAATTCAACAACTTCAAAGTGTGGATCTGATGCTGATAGGCTCTGAAAAGGGACACGAGGACGCGCTCGCCGTTGGTAAATCTCTTAAGCAGATGAAAGGCGCAGAAAATGCGCCGCAAATATGGTTGTGTGGATTTCAGGCGGAGGCCAAGGATCCTCCAGGATTCGCAGGTTATCTTCCGTGCCCTGTGCAGTTTGAAACATTATTGGTCACGTTGACCACTGTCATCTCGGGCACAAACATCCCCCGTCGATTGCGGAGGATACCCACCGATTCCTTGGGCGAGGATTTTGCGCTCAAGCACCCCCACACCATCCTTCTGGCTGATGAAAATAGAATCAGCCGAAATATTTGCGTGCGAACTCTTAGCAGATTGGGTTACAACGCTACTTCGGTGAGTGAGGGTCTTCAGGTCATTGAGGCGCTAGAAAAAAAACCGTATGACATCGTGATCCTGGATATTCATATGCCCGGGCTGACTGCCATGGAAACCACCATCCAAATTCGAGAACGGTGGCCAGATAATCCTTCGATTCGAATCATCGGAATGTCCGACCTGACGTATCAAGAGGATGTGTACCAATGTCTGGCTGTGGGCATGGATGGATTTCTTAGCAAACCCTTCCGGATCAAACAACTCAGAAAATTGCTGGAATAGATGGAATTGCTCAGCTTTTGGGGAAAGCGGCTAAGCTGATCTCGCACCCCAAGATGGGGCAGTTACAACGTCAGTTCCCAGATGAATCATCTTGCATTAATAGAACATCTATGCTATAAACAATACACGAACATTAGTTCTATAGGAAAGCAGAGATGATCGTAAAAGAAATTCCCATTCCTGGTGTTGCCAATACAACTCCACCTGGATATTTATCTGTAGCAGCGATGACTGTTGGAACAACCGTCCTCGGCCCAGGAAGACGATCTGTTTTATGGGTTCAAGGTTGCCCGTTTCACTGCGCTGGTTGTATCGCGCCGGATTGGATTCCCTTTAAACCAGCCAAATCCATTGCGCCCCAAGAAGCAGCAGAATTTTTATTGAGTGACCCTGAGGTCACAGGGATCACCCTTTCAGGGGGTGAACCCATGATGCAAGCCCACCCTCTGGCTCAGATGCTTGAAGCAGCGAGAAGAATTCGCCCGATTGATGTGATTCTCTATACCGGGTTTCGCTACGAAGATCTGCTTCGGCGGCCACCAGGCATCGGCGTACACCGGTTGATCGAATTACTTGACGTGATGATCGACGGACCGTACATCGAACGATTGAATGACAACCAAGGAGTGCGAGGAAGCAGTAATCAAAGAATCCTCCGCCTGACCAACCAACTAGATGGATTTGACTTCGAGGAACAACCTCGCTCGATCGAATTACGCATTCAGAATGGTCAAATTCTTATCATCGGGGTTCCAGATCACCGGCTTCTTCACACTTTAGATCAAATGATTGATCGAAAGTAGAGGGATGAACCATGTCTGGACACAAGCGAGAAACGGTAACCATCAGCCAGGAAGAATACCGGCGGATGTATGAGGCAGAGCGGCAGGCCATCTATGAAACTTTCAGCACGCCGGCGCAACCCTCGGAAAATCGTTTGGTCGACCGCGAGTTGGAATTGGCGAACCTGTTCCAGGCCTCGTCCCGTCGGAATGAAGAATACGAACGGTTGATCAGCCATTTGGAGACTGAGCTCAGGGAAGTGGAGAGCCACACTCAAAGCCGGATGAAAGACCGGGAGACTCGACTCATCGAGGAAATGGAACGGAGAGCGTTGAATGCTGAAGCCAACGCTCAACAATGGATTAACAACCAGGCACAAACAATCGAAGTTGAGTTTGCCAAAGTTCGGAGAATATTCGAAGAACAGGTTGACAATCATTACCAGGCCGTAGAAGCGAATTTACGAAGTGAATTGCAGAACAATAATCGCCAGATACGAGAAGCAAATGCTCATTACCAGGCACACATCGACCAACGGATTCAGGCTATCGAAAGGCGGGTGAAACGGCAGGAAGACCGGCAGGAACAGCTCGGGCTCAGAGCCGTGCAATGGTTGAATGATTGCCAGGCGATGTTGGATTACCTGGTCACGCATTTTCCAGCCCGGTCTTTACCTGGTGATGAAATCTCTGAAATAGGTTTCACGATCCAACAAACCTGGCAAGATGTGCAAGCAGGATTCTTTGAAAGTGCGATTGCGACTTGCAGAACCCTGTCTAACCGGTGCAGCATTCTCAGGCTTCAAGCGGAACACAATGAAATTGAGTCTGCGCAAGTGTTATTGGCAGTCATGGACGCTATCGATGATTTGCATAGCAAATTGCAATTGTGCAGGTCGATTCCGGCCATCGATTTCAAAGGCGAGCTCATCGACCATGCGCTGGATGGAGCTGAATGGTCCCCTGACCAATTTCAAAAGTTGACGGAGACTATCGCTCACTTAGAGGAACAAATCCGTCAGCAATCGGGTGAGCTTTCATTGGATGAGATGTACGCGGTGTTGCAAAATGAAATTCCACATCTTCATCAATCCATTCTGGATTTCGTTGACCAGGTGCAACACACCTCATTGAATGCACAAATTCGCTTCAATATCGCCCAAATGGTCGTTGCATCGGTCATCTCTCAAGGTTACCGGGTGACGAGCGGATCCTTCGAGGCACAGGATTTCGAAAGAGGCTACGTTCTACATACCCACGCGCCAGATGGTGGAGAACTGGTGGTGAAGATCGACCCGATCCATGGACATCCCTTTGCGTCCGATTTACATATCATCGCCAGAGACCAAGAGATGAGAACAGAGCACGAGCTGCACCAAAGGGCACGCGAAATCAACCACAGTCTGCGCAGATTCAACCTTCAAATAAGTGACAAAGAAATCGTAAGAGAACCATCCCTGAAGAGGAAGACCGAAAAAAGGTCAATCACCCAATCCCACTCGACAACCCCATCGAGGTAGGAATGCATCGAATCCAATCTGCTTTCCTCCAGGGAGTAAGCCATCGCCAATACATTCTTTTCGGGGAGGGAGTCTCCGATTCCCATTTTTCCTTCGCGTCTGGTGAACTGGAATTCTCCGCTGCTCTTGAGCAAACCTTGCTCGAGCGAGGTTATCACACGATTTTTACCTCACCCATCCAACCTTATTTCTCACACCTGGCTGAGAACAAACGCTTCTTTGAACCCTATTTATCCGCGCAATCCCCACAACGGATCCTG
Source organism: uncultured Anaerolinea sp. (assembly GCA_964403875.1). Classification (GTDB taxonomy): domain Bacteria; phylum Chloroflexota; class Anaerolineae; order Anaerolineales; family Anaerolineaceae; genus Anaerolinea. The sequence continues at coordinate 24,404 of CAYOHX010000016.1, forward strand.
GACTCTCAACTCCGCGCGCTGCAACAAGGCCCTCTGGGCAACCACTTCCTGATCGGCAGTACCGACCAACTCACTCCTGTTGAAGAAAGAATGGGAGATGATCATGTGCTGCGAATATTTGACGCCATTCTTTCAAACCAGCAATTTCAGCCAGTTTGCCTTGTTTTTATAAACGCCGAGACCACCCTGGCTCACCTGGAAGATCAAAGGACTCTATCAGGCATATTATCGAAATGGAACCGGCTTCCTTCAACCAATCCCAACAAAATCATTTATTGTTTTGATGTAAAAGATGAGGAAGCTCTCCGGGAAGCGGTAGATCAATTGCAGATCAACGCAATTAAGAACTTGATACCAAAATCAAGAGCTGCAGGCACAAAGGCTGATTATTTGTGCAATATTTCTACGCCAGGACCAGGAGAAGTATCCGAGTTAATCCAGGCTCGCTATCGAAAGAAAATGCGTGGAGCTTCTCCAGCGCTGGTGCGGCGAATTTCTAAGTTGATTGCCGGTGAAGGCTTGCCCCTGAGTACTTGGATTCCCAGGTTAGACTCCATACCTGAACTGACGAAAGACAGCCTCCGCCTTAACAGGTGGTTAATTTCATCGCAGAACGCTGAAAAGCCTGCCTTAGACCAATTGCTTGCTTTGATTGGTTTGCAACCCGTGAAAGATGCCATTCTTGATTTGGTGAAGTGGGCTGGGACAAGAGACGCAATTACCGACCAGCAGACTATGCCTCTTCTCAACATGGTTTTTACCGGTCCACCCGGGGTTGGCAAGACGACAGTCGCAAAGTTCTTAGGGGAAATCCTGCATGACTGCGGATTACTGGAGAAAGGGCAGCTCATCATCCACAGCCCCACCACCCTGGTGGCAGACCATGTTGGCGGCACAGCCAAACAAGTGAACGAAGCTGTTGACGCTGCCATGGGTGGTGTTTTGTTCATCGATGAAGCATACGGATTAGCGGATCGTGAGCGCGGAGCTTTCGTGCAAGAAGCCGTTGAGGCTATCCTCCATCGCATGGAAGTGGATCATGGAAAATTCATCGTCATCCTGGCGGGATACCAAAAACAGATGGTTCGGTTGTTTCGCCTGAATCCTGGTTTGGAACGGCGCTTCCCCGCTGAATTCCGGTTGCGGTTTCCTCCCTACACTGCCGCAGAGTTAGCTTTAATCTTCAACCAACTTGCGCAGAAAGATGGCTATCAGATCGACGAAGAGTTATGGGGCCAACTCAATCGCCTCTTCTCGCGCTTCACCAGCGAGCAGGATGAAACGGCAGGAAACGCCGGCGAAGCCAAGAACCTGTTCGAGGCCATGGTCCGTAAATGGCGTCTACGAACCGTCTCCCAAGGCCAAGAGTCCAAACGGGTTTTATTAACGGAAGACCTGCCAGCCGATTTTCTAACCATGATCTCCCTAGATCCATCGGAAATCCGCCGTGCATTCCAAGTCTTAAATAATTACCAGGGATTGCGTGAGGTAAAAAGTCAACTGATCCGCCTGGCTCGCCTGATCGAATATGAGCACCATAAACAAGCCTTGGTAGAAGATACTTCGTGGAATATGCCCACATTACACCAGGTCTTTGTTGGAAATCCGGGGACTGGAAAGACATCCATCGCCCGACTGTACGGTGAATTGTTGAGGGCGTGTGGTTATCTTCGGAAAGGACACACGGTCGAGGTGTCAGCCCCCTTGCTCATATCGAGCTATGCCGGAGATTCAGGGAACCGACTCACCGCTTTGGTTCAAGAAGCTCTAGACGGCGTATTATTCATCGATGAGGCTTACGCGTTGGTTCGTCAAGCTGGTCAAACCAATTTTGAAGTCATCGATACCCTAACAAAAGCAATGGAAGATTTCCGCAATCGGCTCGTGGTAGTCGTTGCGGGTTACCCTCAAGAAATGAGCAATTTCATGATTGGAAACCCTGGATTACGGTCTCGGTTTGCCGATCCCCTGCTCTTCGCCGATCTAAACCGGCATGAAATCGGTCAACTAATGGAAATTTATGCAGCTAGAGAAGGTTATGAATTACCGGAGGCAGTTCGAGATGCCGCGACCCACCGCCTGGAATCCCAACAACGCCTCAGTCCAGCCCAATTTGGAAATGCGCGATCGGTCCGGAAATTGTTTGACTTGATGAAAACACGACTGGCGGAAAGAATTCTCCACGCTGCTGAATGCAAGCCCACGGTAAAAGTGACCGATATTCCTGGTTGGAATTGCTTTGCCCTCGAGGACCTCATCGATGAAGGCATTACCGTGGTTGTTTCAGGAGACTCGGCACAGCCGGCAAACCGCAATCATCCCGGTATTGAAAGCTGGGTAATGCGCAACGATGGATTGTCAGAGGCCTAATTTTTCCTCGCGCATCATTTTTAAGCTGGCTTTCATTACCTCGATGTGATCCAGATACCAATCGCTTTGCTCGCGGTTGTTTGCCCTGTTGGCTTGTTGCAGAAGATACTCGAACATATCGATCGCATCTTGCCAGCTTTTCATAGCGCTGTCCTGCTCGCCGATCAAACCCCATAGAGCCACGCCAATCATCCACTTGATGACCGCGGATTGGTGCGTGGCAGGAGTGTAGGTTGATAAGGAACGCTTCCAAAAGACAGCCGCTTCTCGGTTATTCCCCATCTGGTGCGCCGCCAATCCAATGATCTCCCAGGCTTCCGCCGTTTCGCTGGGCTCAATTCGATTCCGCGTGATGCCCGAAAGTAAACGAGCAAACTCATACGCTTCCACCAATTTCCGGTGGTGAATATCTTCGGCGATTCGGGATGCCAACGCCCGCGCAGAATCGGGCAAGCTGGAAGGCTGGAAGTAATTCAACCAGGCGTGAGCTTCTTCGGCCTTGCAAGCCATATCCACCTTCATGCGTTGGATCACTGTGCCATACCACAGATTTTTTTTGGCATCTTCAACTCTGGTTTGGGGGTCTTGTTTGTTCCGCCAAACTTCCTGGCATTTCCCAAAGGCTTCCCGCGCTTTGACCCATTGCGTATGGGCAGCAAAATTTCGGGCAGTGTTCCATAAAGCCATCCCAAGCAACCATTTCGTCACGCCAATTTCGTGGGAATATTCGCCCATATCTCGAAGCGCATCGACAAACGACTGTTCCGCCTGTTGGTATTCTTTTTTCTTCAGGAAGTAATAACCCAGCGTGGTCAAAACATACAAGCGCGCGTTCAAATCTGAGAGATTTTGGCAAGCAACCCGCAGATCTATCGCCAAGCGGTCCCGCCTGGCTTCAGGCAAATCAGAATTAAGTAGCTCGAACAAATCAAGCACGATGTTGTCGGGCAAATCCGGTTTTTCCACAGCCTCCAACCAACGGTAAGCATCCTCATGGGAGATCATTCGTCCCTCCTTCAACCCGGCTTGCGTTTTGGGCCATCGAATCCAATAGTTGAGCCACTCTGGTGAGGAACAGTTGCCGCGTCCTTTCAGGACGGTCCTCTTCGCTCACTTCCTTCATTACCTCTGAAATACTCATGATCAATTCAGCTTGCGCTTCGGCGCGACCCATTTCTTGATAAGCCTGGCGTTTTGCTTCTCCATAAGCGCGTTCAATGCCCGCTTTTCCTGCCCATTCAGCGCCCCAGGCGTCGGCACGCTGCGTATCCACTTCTTCCTCATCAATCGCGATGTGGCCTACATCAACCCACAATAGTTCAGCTCCCAAGCCGCGCAGAGCTCCTTTGATCTCACCTTGAAGCAAACTGAAACGCAGTTCACGACGCGGATCTTGGCCGCCTTCGCGGGGCGCCGTAAGGTAATCCACCGTCTTGAAGCTAATGAAGTCTGTAATTCCCCCAATCGTTGCCCGGCCAACCGCTGTCCGCCAGGGGTCCAAGCCGTCCGCGGTCACCGACAGGTTATAAGCCATATTCCAGATTGCTTTTTCATCATAGGGATAGGGGTCGACCAGCGAGCGGCGAATTGGCCGGCCATATTTCATCTCAGGAAAAATCCGGTAACGGAAGTGCACATCCTTCAACGTCACCTTGATACCATCGCGGGTCATGGTCGTGATCCCGTCACGATCGTCTTGCTGATCGTCCAGATTGGCAATTTGCCCAATGGTCTCAAACGGAACCATAAAATAGGATTCGCGGATAGAGATATTGGATGGCTGGCGTAAATTACGGAACAAGACAGCATTGCCAGGCTGGATGATGACATAGCCAGGCCCGCCAATTTGATCGAGCAAATTTGGAACTCCCTTGCGCAGCACCTTTTCGCCGCCGCGAATCTCCAGCTTGGGCCAAAGCACGCTGGTCATCGAAGAAAAAACATAGTGCAAGCTGTCGCGGAATCGCTCCAATGCGTACACGTCTTTGACAAAGAAAGCGGCATAGGTAAAAACTGCCAATGTGGCGGCAATGGGCATGACCAGGTAGCGGATACCTTCGGGAGAAAGAATAACAGCCAACCAGATAATCATCCGATCGGGCAAAAGGCCCAGGCCGGGGATGCGGTCCAAGAAGTGAATCAGAACCTGCTCTGGGAAGACGCCCTCCAGGCGAACAGCGCCCCGCCAGGAGAACCAGATGGGGATCACGATGATGAAAATCAGTCGCGCCAATCCCCACAATTGCTGGCGCATAGCAGCTGCGTTTTGGGTGGGACGCTGGCGGATGTTCCTTGCTTCTTGGGTCGAGGTGGTTTGTGGGCGTCTCATTCGGACTCTCCTGGACCCGAGCGATCACCACCCATCTGACCAGGCCCCATTTGCCGCCCCGGCATGACCCACGTTTGGAGTGAACGCATCATATCGATGGTGTTGTTTGGCAGAAGTTGGCGGGTGCGCGGGTCGGCGGCCACATTTTCCAGAGCCTGGAAAATACGCAGAACCAGAATTTCCTGGGAGTTTTCATAGGTCTCAAAGATTCGTCCCATGCTGGAAGCAAGGTCTCGCTGCGCCGCGGCGCGTGCCCTGGCGCGAATGCGGGTGGCTTCCAATTCCTTGGTCGCGCTAATCACCTCGGTGTCGCGCTGCCAGGGAGCTCGCCAACTTTCCAGGCGGTAACGGTAAACCGCTTCAGAGACAGGCATTACATCGCCAAAGCCGGCGGCAATGACCCGGATGCCCCGGTCGCGCAGCATTTTTGAATTGGTCAAGGGCTTCACGTCGGTCACGCGCAGATCGCTCTCGCTATAGGCTTTTCCGACCTCCAGACTGACCCCCTTCTTAGGATAGAGCAGGCGATAAGAAAGCAGGCCATTGTTGCGAATTCCCAGGCGCAAACGCGCTTTGTAGCGAAGGATGGGAGCCGGCTCATCCCCAAAGCGATATAGCTCGTCATAGTTGACTTGCGAGAGGATTTCGCGAAAATACGCGGACGCCACGCGAGTGGGCAACTCGGTCCAGGAGAGTACCTTGTCGCGCTCGGCGCGCGCCTCGGAAAACACAGCCGCGAACACCCTTTCGGGATCAAATTCGGGCAGTTCCTGGCGACCTCGCCGGTCCGCGCGGTCACGGGGTGGGGGTTCATAGTTCTTGAGGAGTTTTTCGCCCGTCTGGTGTTTTTCTAGCAGTTCGACCACGCGCGCAAAACGATGGATTTCGGCCCGATCCTCGCGGTCCAACTCATCCACCAGGGCTTTCACCCGGAAAACCTTTTCCCTCTGATCGCCAGACGCGGGCAGTTCATCCAAGACAACCACACGCAGGTTTTCGGAGCGAGGGTCGCCGTCATAGCACACCTGAACCATCGAAAGGGCAGGGTCTTGACCAATCGTAAAGATGGACCAAACGTTGGCATAAACTTCGATGCCGTCGCGGGTGTAGGCCGTGACCTTGGGCTGAAGCCGAAACTGCTTGCGCAGGTCAACGGCGCCACGAATGCGCTCGCGGCGGCGGATGAAAGCAATGCCCGGGCCGTGCGCTTCAGGGGTGTGAATGGGATCCGCCAGTCCAAAGGTTCGCAGCAAAACGTGGATCAGGTTATCGATGGCGCGTTGAATTCCAGGCGGAGGGACTTCGTCTTCCAACACCACCGCACTATTGAAATCAACCACCACCACGCCCGGTCCCTTGCGCGTGTCTTCCTTGGTTTGGAGGATTTTTCCATCCTTAATGAACACTGCCGGGCCGTGTAATCCCAGCGTATGCAGCAAAAAATGGAACGTGGTGCGGTAAACCTCGCGGATGTTACTCACCGGCAAAAGAGCCTGCGACGAAATGAGCACCGCCCAGAAAAGGAATACCACCAGGTAGCTCCACATCACTGTGAAGCCGATGAGCACCCGCCATGATTCCCGCTGAACATCGGTGAAGGCGGGGATTTCTTGGCGTTTAAGGAGCGCGCGCAGCACGTTGTAGAGCATGCCCAACACATCGCCAATCTCCCAGCGGAACATTAATAGAAACAACAGACCAAGGAAGCCAAAGATGGCTAGGATGATCTGCCGCCTGCGTTGAATGTTCTGCTCGCCGAGATTCATGCCCCGCCGGATGCCTTTAAGGAATTGGAATCACCGTCACTGAACCGCTCGAGGGTGGTTGAAAACGCTTTCATCTACCCGTACCTGAGCAGGTACGAGTTTATTATCCATTTTACATTAAGTTTGTCAATAAGAGCGCATTCGGTTCATTGGGAATCGGCGTGGCCAGACCCGCGGTCGTCCGCCAGGTTGATTGGGAACTGACGCGGCGACTCCTGGAGAGCCCTCCGCTGCGCCTTCTCAAAGTTTGGCTCGGGCCAGGCTGTCAACGGCTCAAAGCCGTCCAGGCCAAACTGAGGATGGCTGCGCCCAGGGCCAGATAAGCGGGGGTGGCGTGCCCACCGGCGTACAATTGCACTGCGCCGAGGAAGAGCGCCGCGAAGACCACCGCCCCGGCCATGCGGCGCATAGAGCGGTCCAGCCGGCTGACCTGGCGGGTCAAGTCGGGGGTTTGCACCGCAACCTTGCCTTGTTCCAGGCGATTGAGCAGGCTTTCGGCGCGGCGGGGCATGGCGACCAGCACGCGCAGCAGCTCCCCGGCCTCGCGGACAATCATCTCCACGCCCCCGCTGCGCTGCTCCTCAACCAGCTTGCGGGCATAGGGCGTCACTTGGGTCCAGATATTGAAGTCCGTGTTCAAGCCACTACAAATGCCCGAGAGAATGCCGACACACCGAAACAAGAGGATAAAATCTTCTGGAACCTGGAAGGGCAATTCATAGAGAATGTCGGCAAATTGTGTCGCCCATGCCATTATTTCTTCGCGGCCCATGCCGGCCAGTTCGGGCGCGGTGCGTCCCCAAAAGCGCGAGAAAGCCTCGGCGCTGGCAGCCTGAATGAGATCCACATCGGCGCCTGGCAGGAGGATGTGCATACTGGCATAAGCCTGCACCAGACGGTTGGCATCCTGCAGCCCCAGGGCAATGAGCACCTCTGTCAATCCTTTCAAGAGGGTCTCCGTGAGCGTGCCGGTCATGCCAAAATCGACAAAGATCAACTGCCACGCGCCCTGGCCTTCCAGGGGCAGCACGAACAGGTTTCCAGGATGGGGGTCGGCGTGAAAGAAACGGTCCTCGAAAATCTGTTGTAAATAGGTGTCAAACAGGCGCTCGGCCACTTGGGCGCGGCTGATGCCCGCCGCTTCAATGGCTTCGTAATCGGTGATCTTGAGGGCGCGGATGCGCTCAAGGCACAGTACCCGGCGGCTCGTGTGGCTCCAATAGACCAGGGGAACGCGCACCTCGGGATTGTCGGAAAAGTTTTCAGCAAAGGTTTCGGCATTCTTGCCTTCGCGCAGATAGTCCACTTCTTCGAGCAGCGAACGACTAAATTCTTCCATCAAAGCGGGCATGTCCATCCGCTTGCGAATTGGCGGATATTGGTTGACCCAGCGCGCCACCACCCGGAAAGCAGCCAGGTCCACGTCGACAATGGCTTCGATCATCGGGCGCTGCACCTTCACCACCACGTCCAGTTCGTCAGAGCTGCCAGGTCGACGTAAGCGCGCGCCATGTACCTGTCCGATGGACGCCGAGGCCAGCGGCTCGGGATCGAATTCGGCGAACAACTCATCCAATGGGCGGTTGAATTCGCTTTCCACCACTCGACGAATGTCGGCAAAACTCTCGGCGCTGACCTCATCCTGCAGACCAGAGAGTTCGTCGGTGATCTGGCGGGGCAGCACATCCAGGCGGGCAGAAAGGAATTGACCAATCTTGATGAGCACGCCCCCCATCTGCACAGCCAGCGCGCGGTAAGCGATGGCAATACGCTTCATCCGAGCGGGCCGGGTGCGATTGGAAACCGAACGCAATCCGATGCGCGGCAGGAAGATGTCCCACCACAGCAGGCCCAGCAAAACGCGGGCAAAAAACCACAAAATCCGGCGGTAACGCGCGCGAAGCATGAAAGGATTATAAACCTTGCAGGCGGCTGAATGGCCAAGAATTCAGCGAGTCTTTGAGATGTGAAGGCGGGTTTCACCGCGCCGAACTCGAATGAGCCCATTCGCTATCGCCAGCAATGTAGGCCAAGCGTAGGGGAAGCGTATTTTGGGCGTCAAGTATCCTGCGATAGGGCGTGCTAAGATACTGTCAACGGGCGACTTTCACTTCTTCTTCTCCTCCGATTGTAAGGGCCGGGCCGGCGTACCCGGCTCTTACACATTTAATACCTGTCTGAAAATTTTGAAGAGAAGCGATTTTGAGGAAAGGTTTTAAATAACCCGAGGTTCCAAACCGGACGGCGTTTCCTGTATAATGACTCCAAAATCATTCGGGGCAGGAGCGCGTATGAGCCGGACGGAACAACTCTTTCAAGCCATTATGCAGGGCAACCTGGACGCAGTCCGCGAACTGGTGAACAAGGACGCGACTTTGGTAAACGCCGTTACCCCTTCAGGGGTTTCGGCGGTATTGTTTGCCATGTATTACAACGAGCCAAAAATCATTCGCTTTTTGCTCGAACGTGGCGCACAGGTGGATATCTTTTCTTCCGCTGCAATCGGCATTGCTGGGCGGGTGAAGGCCTTGCTGAATGCGAACCCCGAACTGACTAACAGCACCGCCGTGGATGGTTTCTCGCCTTTGGGATTGGCGGCTTTCTTTGGCCGGGCCGATGTAGTTGAAATCCTGCTCGAAAACGGCGCTGAGGTCAACCAGCCTTCGGCCAACCCACAGCGAGTGATGCCCCTGCATTCAGCGGTGGCAGGACAGCACCTCAAAGTGGCAAGAACGCTCATCGAGCACGGGGCCGACGTAAATGCCTGCCAGGCCGAAGATTTCACGCCGCTGCAAGCAGCCGCCTCCAACGGACAGGTGGAGATGGCCCAATTGCTGCTGGAAAACGGCGCAGACGCGGCGGCGCGCACCAAAGATGGGCGCACCGCGCTGGACATGGCCGTGGCGCTCGGTCATACGCAAGTGGCGGATCTTCTCAAAGATCGATCCTGATTGGGCGCATGGAAATTGGCGTGGCGAGACCATGAATGATGCCTCCGAAAAGCACGCGTTGACCGTATAATTTGACCCACGCATGAAAGCCCTTTCCCGTTTCTTCCAAAAACCCGAAACCCAACTGTATGGCGTGCTGCTGGCGTTGGTGGCGTTAAGTTACGGCATTGTCCTTCCACAGCTCGGCCTATATGGGGACGATCCCGCCTTCCTGTACACATACCACCGCTTTGGTCCAGCGGGCTTCCACGATTACCTGGGCGGATTCCGGCCATTTGCGCCGTGGATTTACCGCGTGATTACGCCGCTGTTCCAGGAAACCATCTGGGCGTATCACGCTTTGCTGTTGGCGCTGCGCTGGCTCATGCCGGTGCTTTTTTATCATGCGTTTGCCCTGGTTTGGCCGGAGCGCAAGCGAATCTTTACCTGGGCAGCTTGCCTGCTGGCGGTATATCCGGGGTTCATGCAGCAAGCCATGCCCCTGGAATTCTGCCTGCACTTTGCCACGTTCTGCCTGTTGATGATTTCGTTCGCCTTCATGGCGCGCTCCATCCAGCAGCCGGGCGCCTACATTCCATATACAATCGCCGCTCTGGCCACGGGTTTGAGCATGTTTGGAATCGAATACTTTACCGGCCTGGAACTGCTGCGCCCGGTGCTGCTGGCAGCCATAATCTGGCGGCAAAGTCCAACACAGCGCTGGCAAAAACTGGCCCTGCGCTGGTTGCCTTACCTGCTCATGTTTGGCGGGTACATCATCTGGCGCGGGTGGGTGTTTGAATCGGTTTATTATCAACCCACCCTCCTGCAAAATCTCTCGGCTAGTCCCTGGACAGCCCTTCTGCTGGCATGGAAGGCAGTGGGGGATGTGTTCACGGCCGGGTTGCGCGCCTGGGCCACCATCTTCCTGATTCCGCGCGGTGGGGCAACCCTGCTGTTGTATTTGGCCCTGTTGGCCGGCTGCATCGTGTTCTTGGGCTTGTTTTTCTTCCTTGATTCGCGCCGCCACAAGGCGGAAGCTATTGCGGCCGATGAACGCTGGGCCAAAAGCGGACTGCTCCTGGGCGTGTTTGGAATGCTGGCCGGGGGCGTGCCGGTGTGGGCCGCCGGATTACAAGTGACCCTGAGCTACTCCTGGGACCGCACCACGCTGCCCTTCATGCTGGGGGCTTGCCTGGGCTTGGCCGCGCTAATCGCCGAGTTGTTCAAACCACGCCACATCCCCGCGGTGTTGGGAGTGCTGATTGCGTTCAGCGTGGGGTTCCAGTTCCAGCAAATGAATACCTACCGCCGGGAGTGGGATGTAACCCGCGATTTTTTCTGGCAGCTTGTTTGGCGCGCCCCACAGCTCCGGCCCGGCACATTGATTCTCACCTACCATCCTCCCACCCAATACCTGACCGACAATTCACTCACCGCGCTGCTCAACTGGGTGTACGACCCAAACAATCACGGCCCCAAAGTGGGCTACAAGCTGTTCGATTTGGCCTACCGTGCGAACTATCTACCCAACCTGGAGCTGGGCAAAGCGGTGGAACACCTGGGGTTCTCGGGCAGTACCGCGCAGGCCGTGACTCTATATGCCAGCGAGGGTTCCTGCCTGCGCGTTCTGAGCCCCGAAGATGCTTCTATTCCATACCTTCCCGAAGAACTCGGTGAAGCGCTGCCCTTGACCAACCTGGACCAAATTTTGCCAGGAAATCCGGTTCAGCCGCCGGTCTTTCTGGGCCCCGAACCAGAACATGGCTGGTGCTATTCGGTCATCCAGGCGGATTTGGCGGCACAACAGGGAGATTGGGAAGAGGTCCGTCGTATTTACGAAGCCGCCGCTGCCCAAGGAATGGCCCCGCTGGTTCCGGCGGAACTCACCGTATTCATCAAAGGCTATGCGCAGACCGGCGATTTGGACCAGGCTCTGGCGCTCTCCGACCAGGCCATCCAGATCGATACCGCCATTCGTCCCCTGATCTGCCAGGTGTGGCGCAACTTACGCGCCGGGGCTGACGCGGAGGCATGGATGGACGCGCAAAGATGCCCTTGACTCTCCCCTAAGGGCATGAGCTAGACTCGAGACATCGGAGGCTCATTTGGATTGGACGGAAAGAAGCTGCCCTCTTCAGGCAGCGCTCATCCCGACGAATTCCAAAGACCCGCACCGAATTAAACCGATGTCTTGTTTCGAAAGGAGTACAATAAAAAGATGAACACGACCCCCGCTCTCCAATATTTTCTCGAGCAGTCTCCCATGAGCGACCCCGGCAAATTGGGCCGGCTGTTCGCCGAACTGCCCGCCGAGGTGCCCGCGCTGGTTCGAATCATCCAGCAGTGCGTTATCCACGTGTTCTGGGCTGGAGCCTACGGCGTGGAGTTGGATGAAGCCCGCAAGGGCGAGGTTGGCATCCGCCCGGTGAAACACAAGTTGGCCCGCCTGATCGAGTTGGATGACCGTCCGCTGAGCGAAGCGCGCGCACCTGAGCGCCGGTTGGTGGGCAACTGCCGCGACTTCACCCTGATGATGGTGTCCATGTTACGAGCCAAAGGCATTCCGGCGCGCTCGCGCTGCGGGTTTGGGACCTACTTCATCCCCAACCACTATGAAGACCACTGGGTGTTCGAATACTGGAACCAAGACCAGCAGCGCTGGGTGATGGTGGACGCACAGTTGGACGCAGTTCAACAAGAGGCTCTCAAGTTGCCTTTCGATCCGTTGGATATGCCCAAAGGGCAGTTTGTCACCGGCGGGGCGGCCTGGCAGATGGCCCGCCGCGGCGAAGCCGACCCGGACAGCTTCGGCATCTTCGAGTGGAAAGGCATGGACTTTATCAAAGGCAATTTACTGCGCGACCTGCTGGCCTTGAACAAGTTCGAAACGCTGCCCTGGGACGATTGGGGCATTTTGCAACGGCCCTATGAACAACACACCCCTGCCGAACTTGATCTGCTGGACCGGGCTGCCGCCCTGACTTTGACGGAAGACCTGGACGCCATCCGCGCCCTGGTCCAAACCACACCCGATTTCCAGGCTCCCAACGAATGGAGTGATTGATGCCCCGATATGGATTTAATTTTCTGTGGATGTTTTCACGCCGGGGAGGTCAACCTCCCCAGCCGCCGGCCTTGAAGGAGCTGGACTTTTTGGCTCAATACGGCTTTGACTTCGTGCGCATTCCCACCGACTACCGCTTCTGGACGGAAGACTTCGACTACTTCCACCCCGATGAACGCGTCTTCGAACAGATCGATGGCTACCTGGGCGCCTGCCAGGAGCGCGGCCTGCACATGAATCTCAACATCCATAGAGCGCCGGGGTACTGCATCAACGGCAACCATCTGGAAAAGCACAACCTGTGGCTGGACAAGGAAGCCCAGGATGCCTTCGTCTTTCTTTGGGAGACGTTCGCCCGCCGTTACCGGGATGTGCCCAGCGAACAACTCAGCTTCGACCTGCTCAACGAGCCCCCCAGCGTAGGCCAATACGGCTTTACCCGCGAGAACCATGCCGCGGTCATGCGCCGAACGGTGGCGGCCATTCGCGCCATCCACCCCGAACGGCAGATCACCATCGACGGTATCGGCGGAGGCGGCATTGCCGTTCCCGAGCTGGCCGACCTGGGCGTGACTCACTCAGGCCGCGGCTACGCGCCTATGGCCATCAGTCACTACCAGGCCACCTGGTGGGATGGCCACGCCGGTCTGCCGGAACCAGTCTATCCAGGATTGAAATGGGATGGCAAGGTCTGGAACCGGGACGCCCTGGCGGAATATTATCGTCCCTGGCGGGAAGTGCAGGCCAAAGGCGTGCCCGTACACATCGGCGAGATGGGCTGCTTTTCCAAGACCCCCAACGACGTTGCCTTGCGTTGGTTCTCAGATTTGTTCGGCCTGTTCAAAGAATACGGCTGGGGATACAGCCTATGGAACTTTGTAGGGGCCTTCGGCATCATCAACCACGGTCGCCCGGGCGCGCGCATCGAACCAATGGGCGGATTTGACGTAGATCGAGACCTATTCGATCTGGTATTGCAGAACCGGGTGTAGATGAATTCAGCCTACGCTGATTTTCTTTCATCGCCGGCTGAGGAAAGCCTGGCTCGCGCGGTTCTGGAACCGGTTGGATTTGCCGACTGGCGCGCCGCTCACCGCAGCCTGGAACGACTGACGGCTCATCCCGAACACCGTCCCGCGGTGATGCAATTCTTGCCGCATTTGTTGGCCGCGCTGGCTGAAGCCGCCGACCCCGACCGGGTGCTGGCGGGACTGGAGCGGTTGAGCGGGCGCTTTGCCCACCCAGCCGAATTGTTCAACCTGCTGGCTGCCCACCCCCGCGCCGTCGAAATTCTGGTGGCCATTGGGGCTGGCAGCCAGTTCTTGATGGAAATCCTGCTACGCAACCCGCATTATCTGGAGCGTTTGATCGAAACACGCCAGATGGCTAAACCCAAAAGCGCCGAGCAGTTTTACAGCGAAGCCAAACGATCTTCCGCCGGGCTGGAGACGCTGGCCGAGCAGGTAGACGCCTTGCGCCGCTATCAAAGTTATGAGCTACTGCGCATTGGCGCTTGCGACATCCTGGACCTGTACGATGTTCCGGCTGTCACCCGCCAGCTTTCCAACCTGGCGGACGCGCTCATCCGTCGCTGCCTGAAGTTGGTTACCCGGCAAAGCGGCGTTCCCGAAAACGAGATGGTCGTTTTGGGCATGGGCAAGCTGGGCGGGCGTGAACTGAACTACAGCTCTGATATCGACCTGATGTTCATCACCCAGGTCGATTCCGCTGACTTTCAGCGGGTGGGCGAACGTCTCATCGCCGCGTTGTCGAAAGCTACCCCCGAGGGCTTTCTGTACCGGGTAGATATGCGTCTGCGCCCCTGGGGGCGGGTGGGGCCGCTGGTGAACACCGTGGCTGGGTCGCTGGCTTATCTGGAGCGGCACGCTTTGCAATGGGAAAAACAAGCCTTGCTCAAGGCTCGCGTCATCGCCGGAGACCCCGACATCGGCGCGGCGTATCTATCCCAGGCGCAAGCCATGATCTTCGGCGGTTCATTTGAGGAACTGCGCGAGGGAGTTTTCGCCATGAAGCAGCGCACCGAAGAACAATTGCGCCAGTCGGGGCGCATTTGGGGCGAGGTGAAGCGCGGAGCGGGCTCAATCCGCGACGTGGAATTCACCGTGCAGTTGCTGCAACTGGCTTACGGTGGCAGCCTGCTCGAAATCTGCAGCGGCAACACCCTGGACGGATTGGTGCGGTTGGCTGCCGCCGGGCTGATTAGTGTGGAAGAACACCGCATGTTGACCGAAGGATACGTCTTTCTGCGCACCATCGAGCACTTTTTGCAAATGATGCACTACCGCCAGACTCACACGCTGCCCGAAGACCCCGCCGCGCAAGCCCAACTGGCCCGCCGCCTGGGGTTTCTGAGCGAGCAAGCTGGACCGCAGTTCCTGGAGCGCTACCAGCAGCACTGCGACGCCATTCGCGCAATTTATCTCAAATACGTTGGGAGGTCCGAGATGCATGAACCCATTCCACCCGAACAACCCGCCAACCTGGAAACGCATCGCCACATGGACCGCATGGCGCCATCGTATGCCGAACGCTTTACCCCGCCCGAGGTAACCCGGCATGCCGTCCTGGCAGCGCGCCTGACGGCGGCCAACCCGGTGGAACTGGATTTGGAAGCTCAACCGGATGGCTCGTGGCGGGTGAGCGTGGTGGCTTTCGACTACCCCGGCGAATTCTCCCTGATCTGCGGCTTGTTCTTCGTGCACGGGCTGAACATCATCAGCGGCGACGCCTTTACCTATGAACCTGCCCAGGCAGGAGCACAGAAGGATGCACGCCGAAAAATCGTGGATGTGTTCATCGTTCAACCGGTGAGCGAGGGCATGGTGGATGAAAGCCTGTGGGCCCGGTACACCGCCGACCTGGCCGGGTATCTAAACCGGCTTCAAGCGGGCGAGCGCCGCGAGGTGCAGGGCGACCTGCTCAAGCGTGTGGCCAATGTCCTGCACGAAGGCACGCATTTCCCAACAGGCAACTTTGTGCCCGCGCTGTATCCGATTGAAATCCAAATTGATAACGATCTGAGCGACCGGCACACCGTGCTGCACATTGAAGCGCCAGACACGTTTGGTTTCCTCTACGAATTGTCCAACGCGCTGGCCCTCAACCGCGTGTACATCGACCGGGTAACGATCGACTCGACAGGCAGCCGTGTGCATGACACCCTGTTCGTCAGCGACGAAAACGGGCGGAAGATTGGGGACGCTGACCGGCAACGCGAACTGCGCGCCGCCACGGTGCTGATCAAGCATTTCACCCACCTGCTGCCCTTCTCTCCCAATCCCGAAAGCGCCCTGCTGCACTTCCGCGATTTCATTGACCAACTCTTCCATCGCGCCAACTGGTTGGACGAGCTAGCCTCGTTGGAGCGCCCCGAAGTGCTGCAAGGCCTGGCCCGCCTGCTGGGGGTGAGTGACTTCCTGTGGGATGACTTCTTGCGCATGCAGTACACGAATCTGTTTCCGGTGGTCAAGGACATCGACGCGCTGGATTCGGCCCGCTCGCACGAGCAGTTGCAAACCGATGTGCAGGAAATGCTCAAAGAACTCCACGCCGGGCCGCAGTCACCGGACCAGAGCGCACCGTGGATTGCCGCGTTGAACGACTGGCGCGATCGGGAGATGCTGCGCATCGACATGCGCCATATTCTGGGCCATACGACCGAGTTTTGGGACTTTGCCGCCGAGTTGGCCGACCTGGGCGAGGTGGTGGTGAACAACACCTTCCACCTGTGCCACGAGGATTTACGCCTGATTTATGGCGCGCCTCAGCTTCAGGATGGGGGCCTGTGCCATATGAGCGTGGTTGCATTGGGCAAATTCGGTGGGCGCGAGATGGGCTTTGCCTCAGACGTGGAATTGATGTTCATTTATGCCGGAAATGGCATCACCACTGGCCCGCGGGTGATCACCTCGGCAGAGTTTTACGAGAAGCTGGTAGAAAATTTCGTCAGCGCCACCCGTGCCCGACGCGAAGGAATCTTTGAAGTCGATCTACAACTGCGCCCTTATGGAAAGGCGGGCAGCCTGGCCGTTCCCCTGGATTCATTCCGACGCTATTTTGCTCCCGGCGGTCCCGCCTGGGCTTACGAGCGGCAGGCCCTGGTCAAGATGCGCCCGGTGGCGGGCGACCAGGCTTTGGGCCGGTCGGTATGCGAACTGAGGGATGCCTTCGTGTACACGGGCGAGCCCTTCGATGCGACCGCCATGCGGGCCATGCGCGAGCGGCAGTTGCGCCACCTGGTGCGCGGCGGCACGTTCAACTTGAAATACAGCCTGGGCGGATTAGTGGATATTGAATACCTGGTGCAAGGGCTGCAAATTAGCCACGGCGCGGTTCACCCCGAGGTGCGCCTGACCAATACCCGCGAAGCGCTGGCAGCGTTGGCGCAGATAGGCGTTCTCACCGAAGACGATTACACCCGCTTGCGCAAGGCGCACACTTTCCTGCGTTGGTCGATCGATTCGCTGCGGGTGGTGCGCGGCAACGCCAAGGATGTAACCGTGCCGATGGGTGACAGCGAAGGAATGGCTTACCTGGCGCGGCGAATGCGTTACGGCAGCGACGTAGGCCGCCTGCAATCCGAGTTGGAGCGCTACACCGAAGATGTGCGCGAGATCAACGCCCGGTTGCTGGTGTAAGGATGAATGGCTGTAGGGTTTGATGACAATCGTATCTTCTATGCCCTGGCCCGACGGTCGTGGAGCGTGGTATCATCCAGATAGGTCGCAATTGATCCTCTCGCAAATCAGCCAAAGGATGGGATTATGTCGCACGATGAAATAGGGATGCGGATTTTCGCGGGCACTTCCAGCCAGAACTTTGTCGACAAAATGTGCCAACACCTGGGCGTCGAGAAAGGCCAGGGGTATGCCATCACTTTTTCAGAGGGCAACACCTTCGTCAAAATTCTGGAAAAAGTGCGCGATAAAGATGTCTATATTGTGCAAAGTATTGGGCTGAATCCCAACAACGAGTTCATGGAACTGCTTTTCTGGATCGATGCTTTCAAGCGTTCCAGCGCCAACTCGGTCACAGCGATCATCCCCTATTTTGGATACGCAAAGGGCGATAAGAAAGACGAGCCACGGGTTTCAATTCGCGCGCGGGTGTGCGCCGACTGTCTCGAAACCACGGGCGTGGACCGTGTGATCACGATGGACTTGCACAGCCCCCAGATCCAAGGTTTCTTCAAGAAACCGGTCGATCATCTGTATGGCATGTCCACGCTTTGCGAGTACATCCAATCCAAGAATATCGGCAACCTGGTGGTGGCGTCGCCAGACGCCGGTTTCGCCAAGAATGTGCGTAAATACGCCAAGTACCTGAAGGCGCAGGTGGCCATTGCAGACAAGATGCGCGCCGCGCACGATGAAAACGCCGAAATCATGGAGATCATCGGTGATGTGGAAGGCAAGAACGTGGTCATTGTGGATGATTTCACCATCTCGGGGGGCACGTTGGTGAGTATGGCCCACGCGCTAAAGAAACACGGAGCGGATAAGATTTACGCCTGTGTGACTCACGCGCTGCTGCAAGAAAGAGGCCTGAAGGCCCTGGATGAAAGCCCCATTGAAGAACTGGTCATCACCGACACGGTGGAAAACCCTGGAGTCTTCGAGCATCCCAAAGTCAAGGTAGTATCCGTATCGGGCATCTTCGCTCAGGCGGTGAAGATCATCCACGACCGTGATTCCCTGAGCTTGCTGTTCGATCAGATCAATCCGGATATTAGTTAACGCCGCCGGAGATTACGCCGATCAGACGGATGGTGTCTTCATCGTGCAGCAGTTCATCTTCTTGCAGCAAAACGCCGTCGCGCAGCACCAGGTACAACTCGGGGGGCAAGCCGAGCTGCTCCAGCGCGTCTCGCACGCTGAGCGGGGCTTGCAGTTCGCGCGTCTCGCCGCGCCACTGCACGGTGACGCTCACTCCAAGCGCTCCTGAAGGCAAGCCAGCCAGGCGCGGGCGGGCCCCAGCGGCTCGCTGGCGCTGAACGCCAGAATGGGGTGGGCCAGCGCTCCTTCGGGCAGGTCACTGATCGGAACGATGCGCACGCTGGAATCGACCCAGCGGCGCGGCAGCACACCGATTGCGCCGGGGTCGGCAGCCACCGCTTCGCGCAGGGTGCGCGGAGAAGGGGCAACGCCAATGCCGCGCCCCAGGGTTGTTGTAGCGTCGAAAACCCCTTCAACAAACAGAGCCCAGGCCTCGCTGGCGGGGGGCAGCGCCCAGGCTTGCAGCGCCAGGGGAGCCTGACCGAGGAAATCCCAGTCGGTCAGTTGTCCAGAATAGATCAAGCGCAGGTCTTCTCCGTCCAGGCTGCCAATTGGGTTGTCGGGGTGAACCACGACGACCATTTCCTCGCTACCCAACTGCGCGGCATAGCCCAGAATCGACTCCGGGGCGGCCCAGCCCAGGAGGAGATCCGCTTCCGTGTCAGCGAAGGCCAGTCCCGAACCTTCCTGGACGACCAGACCGACCCCTTCGGGAACGCAGGCATTGAAATCTGCGCTCAAACTACCCAGCGAGGCCGGATACTGCACCTTGAGCCAGACCGGCTCGGAAGTAGGCGCTGGGGTAGACGTAGGAGCGACGCACGCGGAAAGCGTCAGTAGTGCCACAAAAGCGATCGACAGCCCGGCCCAAAACGGGCGGGTGGGGTAATAACGAGCGTTCATACTGCGATTTTACCGCAGGAGCGACACCATCACCACAATCGCGGACAAGGCCACGCAGTAAATTGCAAAGGGGTAGAGCGTGCGGCGAGTCAGAAAGGACAGCAGCCAACGGATAGACAAATAGCCCACCACGGCGGCGGTTGCAAACCCGGCAATCATGACCGGCAGAAATTGGCTCAGATTGGGCACATCCAGAAGGTCCATTACCGCCATGCCGCCCGCGGCCAACATGACCGGAATGGACATGAGAAAGCTGAATCGCGCCGCCGAAGGCCGGTCGAGGTGGCGGGTCATGCCACCCGTGATGGTGGATCCAGAACGAGAGACGCCGGGGAAGATCGAGATGGCTTGAAATACGCCGATGACCAGGGCATCGAGCCAGTTCATTTTCTCCATCGAACGGTTGCGCTTGCCAATCTTTTCGGCAGCCACCAGAAAGGCGGCGGTGAGCAGCAAGAACAGGCCCGTGGCTAACGGGCTGTTGAAGGCTGCCTCGACGGCGTCCTTGACCAGCAAGCCCAAAACAGCCGCCGGGATGGTGGCCAGGATGAGATACCAACCGAGGCGCGAATCGGCGTCAGCGAAGGGTTTACGCTGCGCCAGCCCCGTCAGCCAGGCACGAATGATCTTCCACAGATCTTTGCGGAAATACACAATCACCGCCACCAGGGTACCCATTTGCACGAGCACATCAAAAATAAAGACAACCGCTTCGTCCAACTGCCAGTTGAACAAGAACGGCGCCAGCACCAGATGAGCGGAGCTGGAAATAGGCAAGAATTCGGTCAGGCCCTGGATGATACCCAGGATAATCGCTTCTAACAGTGACATAGCAATGTTCTCCGACCCTTTTCAGGGAGATGAAGGTTTTCGCGACGGGTAAGCCGCCAGGAATTCATTCGCGAAAGCCTGGTAGCGGCCCTCAAAGATGGCTTTGCGGGCATCGCGTACCAGTTGCAGCAGGGTATGAATGTTGTGAATAGAAATCAGCGTGCCAGCCAGCATTTCCTTGGCCACAATCAAGTGACGCAGATAAGCGCGGGTAAAATGTTGGCAAGTGTAACAGCCGCAATCCTCGTCGATTGGGTTGGGATCGCGGGCATAGACAGCATTCATCAGGTTCAAGCGCCCGGTACGGGTCATGGCGGCGGCGTGGCGGGCCAGACGGGTAGGCAGCACACAGTCGAAGATATCCACGCCGCGGCCAATGCCGTGGATCAGGTCTTCTGGTGAACCAACGCCCATCAAATAGCGCGGCTTGTTGACAGGCAGGAGGGGATTGACCACCTCCAGCATAGCGTTCATCTCCGCTTTGGTTTCGCCCACCGAAAGGCCACCGATGGCATGACCCGGGAAGTCCAACGAAGCAATGAATTCCGCCGAACGCGCGCGCAGGTCGGGGAAAACACCACCCTGGACGATGCCAAAGAGCGCTTGGTCGGGGCGTGTCTTGAAGCGGACACAACGCTCGGCCCAGGCGTGGGTGCGGGCCATGGCTTTTTCATTGTAAGCCCGGTCATAAGGCGGGGCGCACTCATCAAAGGCCATGATAATATCGGCTCCCAGCAACTGCTGGATCTCGATCGATTTTTCGGGCGTGAAGCGGTGCAAGGAACCGTCGATGTGGCTTTTGAAGGTCACGCCATCATCATCGATTTTGCGCATTTCGGCCAGCGAAAAGACTTGAAAGCCGCCCGAATCGGTCAGCATGGGGCGCGGCCACTGCATGAATGGATGCAGCCCACCCATCTCGGCCACCAACTCCGCGCCGGGGCGCAGGTAAAGGTGATAAGTATTGGAAAGCACCAAAGAAGCTTCCAGTTCGTGCAACTGGGCCGGGGTAATGGATTTGACCGTGGCCTGAGTGCCCACCGGAGCAAAGATGGGGGTTTGGATGGGCCCGTGGGGCGTATGGAAAACACCTGCTCGCGCCGCCCCATCGGTGGCTAACAGGTCAAATGTAAAAGAAGGCTTATCAGCGTGATCTGGCAGATGCGCATCTGCCAGATCATTTTTTGGCGAATTTTTCTCGAAATCCATAAGCCATATTATACTATGGCGAATGACTCTCCCTCCTTACTCTACATGGCTGGAAATTGACCTGGAAGCGATCCGATCAAACGTGCGCCGGTTGGCGCAGCTCAGCGGGCGGCCGGTAATGACCGTGCTCAAAGCCAACGCTTACGGCCACGGGTTGGTCGAAGTGGCCCGGGCCGTGCGGCAGGCCGGCGCTCCCTGGATTGGCGTGGCACGGGTGGAAGAAGCCCTGACGCTGCGTCAGGCTGGCGTTGACGGCAACCTTCTGGTGATGGGCCACGCTGCTCCGGCGCAAGTTCCTCAAGCCGCGCAGGCGGATATCAGCATGGCGGTGTACCACCCCGAACTTGCGGCTGCATATTCAGCACAAGCGGCAGCCACCGGGCTGACCGTGCGCGTGCACGCCAAATTTGACAGCGGCATGGGTCGTCTGGGCCTGCCCACCGAGGAGGGCGTAGCGTTTGTGCGCCTGCTTCACTCGCTGCCGGGTTTATCCCTGGAAGGGGTCTTCACCCACCTGGCCGAAGCCGACGACCCGGTTCAGCCTTCGGTCAACTGGCAGATCGAACGGTTTGCCCGGCTGGTCGACGCGTTGACCGTTGATGGACTGCGCCCACCGCTAGTCCACGCCGCCAATTCGGCTGGAACGCTGTACTTCCCCCATGCGCGCTTTGACATGATCCGCCCTGGCATCGCGGTGTACGGACTGCATCCCTCTGCCGAAGCGCCCCTTCCAGATGGCTTCCGCCCGGCGCTCACCTGGAAGGCCCGCCTGGCGTCGATTAAGATGCTCCCCCCCAACCACGGCATTGGATACAATTACCGCTACCGCACCACCCGCGAAGAGCGCATTGGCGTATGCCCGGCTGGATACGCCGACGGGCTGCGCCGCAAAGTGGGTGTCAATTTTGCGCTAGTGAATGGAGTCAAGGTTCCGGTGGTCGGTGGCATGTGCATGGACCAGTGCATGATCCAATTGGATGGCGTTCCCGGAGCCAAACTCGGCGACGAGATTGTGCTCATTGGACAGCAAGGCCAGGCGCGGATCAGCGCAGAAGATATTGCTCAAATTTGGGGCACCACCAACTATGACGTGGTTTGCGGGCTAACCGCCCGCGTGCCCCGTCTTTATCTGAACGTCTAAAAGGGGACGCCATGCTCGCTGCTCAAACCAAACGCTGGGAGGTCGGACACCCCGCTTCACTGGATGTTTTTACCGCCCTGAGTGATTACCCGCCGGTTTTCCGCCAGGTGTTGTATAACCGGGGCATCTTCACCCCTGAAGAAGCCCAGCGCTATCTTTATCCCGAACAAGCGGAAGGCTTTGACCCCTACCTGCTCAAGGATATGCCCAAAGCCGTGGAACGTGTGCTATATGCGCTGGAACAAAAAGAGCAAGTAGTCGTGTATGGCGACTATGACGTGGATGGCGTGACCGCCACGGCCTTGCTGGTGGAAGTGTTGGCGGAATTGGGCGCCAAAGTGGATTGGTACATTCCTAACCGTTTCGATGAGGGCTATGGGCTGAACAGCGAAGCGCTGCACGAACTAGCCGGACGCGGCGTGGATTTGGTCATCACTGTGGACTGCGGCATTCGCTCGCCGCGCGAGGCCGAGCTGGCCGCGCAGTTGGGGCTGGATCTGATCGTCACCGACCATCATCACCCCGGGCCCGAGCTGCCCCTGGCCGTCGCGGTGATTTGCCACAAGCAGGACGGCGACGGCTACCCCGACAAAGATCTGGCAGGGGTAGGGCTGGCTTATAAGCTTGCCGAAGCCCTGCTGCAGCGCAAACCGCTGAACGGGCGACAGGTGGAGGATTGGCTAGATCTGGTCGCCTTAGGGACGGTTTCGGACGTGGTGCCGCTGTTGGGCGAAAACCGACGGCTGGCGCGCATGGGTCTGGCTCGTCTGCGCCAGTGCCGCCGCCAGGGGGTGCTGTCTTTGGCAGGGGCTTCGGGCCTGCACGACCTCAGCCAAGTCACAGCCGGAGACATTGGCTTCGTGTTGGGCCCGCGCCTGAACGCCGCTGGACGAATGGACACAGCTCTGGATTCACTGCGGCTGCTGCTGGAACGCGACCCGCAGCGCAGCGGCTTGATGGCGCAGAAATTGGACAGCCAAAATCGTGAGCGGCAAAAACAAACCGCCATCATCCAGGAGGCTGCCACCTCAATGGCCCAGGAAGCGGAGGAGGAAGACATCCTGTTTGCTTTCTCCGATTCGTTCAGCTCCGGGCTGGTAGGATTAGCCGCCTCCCGCCTGGTAGACACCTACTACCGTCCGGCAGTGGTGGGGCACATTGATGAAGAAGGGTACGCGCGCGCATCCTGCCGCAGCATCCCCGAGTTTCACATTACCCAGGCGCTGGATGAGTGCCGCGAGCTGCTGGTGCGCCACGGCGGGCACAGCGTGGCAGCCGGGTTCACCGTGCAGCTCGACCGGTTAGACGAGCTCAAAGAACGGCTGGCTGAGATAGCGCAGCGCGAGTTGGGCGGCAGGGATCTGGCTCCGGTGCTGCATGCTGACGCCGAAATCCAATTAGACGCCCTGAGTCCCGATCTGTTCGGGTACCTGGACCTGCTGGAACCCACCGGCCAAGCCAATTCGGTGGCCCGCTTTGTCTCGCGCAACGTGCGCGTGGTGCGCTCGCGGACAGTCGGCGCAGACGCGCAGCACCTCAAGCTGACCCTCAGCGGGGGCAGAGTTTATTTCGACGCGATCGCCTTCCGCCAGGGACACTGGGTTGGAAAACTGCCGGAGAGTATTGACATTCTGTACACCTTCGAGCGCAATGTGTACAACGGCAATGTGACCATGCAGCTCAACATCAAGGACCTGCGCCCCCCCGAAAGTTAGTTCACAAAGCGATATTTGAGCAGCGTCCAAACCGCGACGAAGGCGTCGGACAATTTAATCTTCTTGCCTTCGGAATATTCGCGCGGATTGAACGCGATGGGCACTTCGAAAACGCGCACCTTCGATTTTAGAATTTTGGCAGTGAATTCCGGCTCAAACTCAAATCCACGGGCGTGCAAGGGCATGTTCTGCACCACCTCACGACGAAAGACTTTATAACCGGTCTCCATGTCGGTGAGGATATTGTTATAAAGGATGTTGGTCATGAAGGTCAACAGCTTGTTGGCGACCATGTTCCAAAAGAGGATCGCGCGATGGGGCGCTCCCAGGAAGCGCGACCCATACACTACGTCTGCCAGGCCCTCTTCAATGGGCTTGAGCAAGCCGGGATACTCCCGCGGATCATATTCCAGGTCGGCATCCTGAATGAGCATCACATCGCCGGTAGCGGCGGCAATGGCGGTGCGCACCGCGGCGCCCTTGCCCTGGTTGCGCTCGTGTAAGATGACTCGCACCTGCGGGTCGCCTTCCAGCGTTTTGAGATAATCGCGGGTGCCATCAGTGGAGCCATCGTCGACGATGACGATTTCGGACGCCACGCCAACCGCTTTGACTCGACTGACAATTTCAGCGATCGTTTTGATTTCGTTATAAACAGGCATGAGGACTGAAAGATTCATGGTTACGATTATACGCTATATCAGCCGCAAAAAGCCGACTTAACAAAATTTTTAAGCGCTGTAATCATCCAGCCCGCGCCGGATTGGCTGTAGCGCCTGTGCTATAATGAAAGAACCGTACGTCGAAACTCATGACTTTGTTTGGGAGGTGAACGATGAGCAATGCCCCAGCCCGGCCAGGCAACCGCCTTGGCGGCACAGCTTCCCCTTCACAGCCACCCGCGCAGGTGGGCGCCCCCAGCGCCTTCACGCCCCCGCCGCTGCTCAATCTCGAAGACACAGGGCTATCGCCGCTCTGGCTGCAAGACCTGGCTCTTAAAATCATGTATTTTCAGGGTTTCCTGACCGGCTACAAAGTGGCCGAAGAAATGGCTCTGCCTTTCTCCGGCGTAGTGGATCAGATCATGGAAGCGCTCAAGCGCGAAAAACTGATCGAGGTGCGCAGTTCGCAAATGGGGCTGGGCGAAGGCGCTTACCTGTATGCCATCACTGGAGCCGGAATTGCCCGTGCCCGTGAAGCCTTGGAACGCAGCCAATATGCCGGCCCGGCGCCCGTGCCGCTGCAAGTGTACAATGAATCCATTCTGCGACAAGGCCGCGGACACATGCAAGTGACCAACCGCATGATGCGCCAGATCCTCAATAATCTGGTGCTGTCCGAAACCACTTTCCAAACCCTGGGGCCTGCGGTCAACTCGGGAACCTCAATCTTCATGTACGGCCCTCCTGGCAACGGCAAAACCAGCGTGGCCCGTGCCATCGGGACCATGCTCCAAACGCAAAGCATTTATATCCCTTACTCCATCTATGTCGATGGGCAGGTCATCAAGCTGTATGACTCGGTTAACCACAAACTGGCGACCGAAGATGACGCCACCGCGCAAGGCACCGGATCGCTGCGCACAGGCGCGCGGCGCGATCCTCGCTGGGTGCGAATCCGCCGCCCCTTCATCGTCACCGGCGGCGAGCTGACCCTGGCGGGCCTGGACCTGGTTTTCGACGATACGCATAAATACTACGAAGCGCCTTTCCAGGTGAAAGCCAATGGCGGTATTTTGCTCATCGATGACTTTGGCCGCCAGATGGTGCGCCCACGCGACCTGCTCAATCGCTGGATCGTGCCGCTGGAAAACCGCATCGACTATCTGACTCTGCACACCGGGCGAAAAATCGAACTCCCCTTTGACGTGCTGGTGGTGTTCTCCACCAACCTGCCACCCAAGGACCTGGTGGACGAAGCTTTCTTGCGCCGTCTACGCCATAAAATTGAAATCACCGACCCAAATTACGAAGAATACCGCGAAATATTCCGCCGGGTTTCCACAGCCAAAGGCGTGACTTATTCGGATCAGGGACTGGCTTACCTGCTCCAGGAATGGTACATCAAGCGCAATCGCAAACTACGCGCATCGCACCCGCGCGATTTGTGCGATCAGATTCTGGATGTGGCCCACTACCTCAGCGTTGAACCCGCCATGACCCGTGACCTGTTGGACCGCGCCGCCAAGGCTTACTTCGTCGAACTATGAACCTTTTCCGCAGCCACACCGGCCCCCTGGTAATCGCGCATCGGGGGGCATCCGCATACGCGCCTGAAAACACCCTGTCGGCCTTCCGCCTGGCCGCCGAGCAAGGCGCCCATGCCGTGGAGTTGGATGCCAAGCTATCGGCCGATGGCGAGGTCATGGTCATCCATGACCAGACCGTGGATCGTACCACCGGTGGGCATGGCGCTGTGCGCCAATTGACGCTGAGCGAGTTGAAACAGTTGGAAGCGGGCAGCTTCTTCAAGCCCGAATTCGCCGGAGAGCCCATTCCGACCCTGGCCGAAGTGTTCGAAGCAGTTGGACAACGCTTGCTCATCAACGTAGAGCTAACCAATTACGCTTCTCCAGGCGATGACCTGGTGGACAAAGTGGTCGCGTTAGTGCGCCGCTTCCGCCTGGAAGAACGTGTCATCTTCTCCTCCTTCCATCCGCGCAACCTGATGCGCGCCAAACGGCTGTTACCCGAAACACCGGTAGCCATCCTGGCGCTACCCAAAGGGGCGGGTTGGTGGGCGCGATCGTTCTTCCTGCGGGGCGTCTCGCCAGAATTCGTCAACCCATACTTTAGCGATTGCAGCCCGGCTTACCTGGCCAAGGAAACCAGGCGGAGTCGCCGGGTCAACCCGTGGACAGTCAATGACCCCGCGGTGATGCACAAGCTGGTTGTCAACGGAGCCACTGGACTGATCACCGACGACCCCATTGCCGGCCTGCAGGCCATCACAGCGGAGCGTTAATGTCTGTGGCTCATCCGCTGGTCGAGAAAGCAGCTCGCGGTGCTCGTCTTTGGCGCGTGCTGATGGTGATCGCGCTGCTTCTCGGCCTGACCGCCCCCGTGACCGCCCAGCCCTATTCGCAAGATGGCTCGGCGGAGACAAAGGCTCGCCAACTGTTGGCCCAAATGACCCCCAAGGAGCGCGTTGGGCAGCTCTTTCTGGTGACCTTCGACGGGCAATCGGTGGACACGCAGTCGGAGATCTATGAATTGATCACCTCGGGGCATGTCGGCGGGGTCATTTTGACGCGGGAGAATAATAATTTCTCCAACCAAGAAGATGTGGTGGCTGCCGCTTACCAGTTGACCACCCAATTGCAGCAAATCGAATGGAACGCCGCCAATCCGGCAGGCGAGCCCCAGGCCAATGGCGAGTATATCCCCCTGTTCATCGGCATCTCGCAAAACGGTGATTCATATCCCTACGATCAGATTCTCTCCGGGCTCACAATCTTGCCCAGCCAAATGGCCATTGGAGCTACCTGGAACACCAGCTACGCCCAACAGGTTGGCAACCTGCAAGGCAAGGAACTGGAAGCCATCGGGGTCAACTTCCTGTTGGGGCCTTCGTTAGATGTTTTGGATCCATTGTATTCCAATGGCTCCCAGGATTTAGGCGTGCGCGCTTTTGGTGGCGATCCCTATTGGGTAGCCGAAATGAGCAAGGCGTTTATCCAGGGCTTGCACGAGGGCAGCGAAAACCGCCTGGCGGTCATTGCCACGCACTTTCCGGGGCGGGGCAGCGCCGACCGCTCGCCCGAAGATGAAATTGCCACCGTGCGCAAGTCGCTGGAAGAATTAAAGGATTTCGAGCTAGAGCCCTTCTTTGCCGTCAGCAGCGAGGCCCCCACCGGCGGCGCCGTGACCGATGGAATGCTGGTCTCGCACATTCGCTATGGCATTCAAGGCAACATTCGCGATGCCACCCGCCCGGTGAGTTTTGACCAGAACGCCCTCAGCCTGATCCTGCAACTACCCGAATTCAGCGATTGGCGGGGGAAGGGCGGAATTTTGGTCAGCGACAACCTGGGCAGCGCATCGGTGCGGCGCTTCTTTGACCCCAACAACAGCGGTTTGGATGCCCGTCAGGTGGCGCGGAATGCTTTTTTGGCAGGCAACGACTTGCTGTACATGGATAACTTTGTCTCTAGCGATGACCCCGACCAGTTCACGACCATCACCCGCACGTTGGAATTCTTCGCTCAACGCTACCAACAAGACGCGGTCTTTGCCCAGCAGGTAGATGCTTCGGTCGAGCGCATCCTAACCCTAAAATTCCGCCTCTACCCTGAATTCGACCTGGGCCAGGTGCTGGCAAAAGAAGAAGGGCTGGTGGAAGTGAACCAGGGCAGCGGGTTGGTGTTTGACGTGGCTCGCCAGGCGGCGGCGCTGATCAGCCCGGCCCAGACCGAACTGCAATCCATCCTACCCTCCCAGCCACAGGCTAACGACCGCATCTTGTTCTTTACCGATGTGGTTACCGGGAGGCAGTGCGCCAACTGCGCCGATATCACGCCTCTCTCGGTAGAAGAATTTCAGGAAACAGTCTTGCGTCTATATGGCACACAAGCCGGAGGCTCCATTACCCGCGCCCGGCTTTCTTCTTATTCTTTCCTGGACTTGATGCTTTACTTGAACCAGAATCAGGACGCGCCAGACATAGGGCAGGCTCTTTCCACCGTCAACTGGGTGGTCGTATCCTTGCTAGACGCTGACCCCAACCGGCCTTCCTCGCAAGCCTTCCAGCGGCTGCTTTCCGAACGTCCCGAACTGCTGCGCAATAAACACGTGGTGGTGTTTGCCTTCAATGCGCCTTATGATCTGGACGCCACCGACATCACCAAATTATCGGCCTATTATGCGATGTACAGCAAAGGCCCAGAGTTCGTCGACGTGGCAGCCCGCTTGCTGTTTCAAGACTTGAGCCCCAGCAGCGCGCTACCGGTTTCGGTGCCAGGTATTGGCTATGACCTGTTCAGAGCCACAACACCCAACCCCAATCAAACCATTCCGCTGTCGCTGGATTTGCCAGCCCCCACACCCTCTCCAGAATTGGTCACGCCTGAGCCAACACCGGTTCCAACCTTCAAAATGGGCGAGATCTTGCCCCTAAAAACGGGCATCATCTACGACCACAATGGACACATCGTCCCAGACGGGACGGTGGTACGCTTTATGTTTACCATCGGCGCCGAAACCGACGTGGTGCAGACCATTGAGTCAACCACCCAAAAGGGCATTGCGCGAGCGTCGTATCACATTGAGCGCCCCGGATTGCTAGAGATCAGCGTGATCAGCGAACCGGCCTATAACTCGGACCGCTTGCGCCTGGACGTGGCTGAAGACTCTGGGGCGGTCATTACCGCCATTGTGCCAACTGCTAGCCCGACGGCGACCCTGACACCCTCCGCGACCCCCACCCTCGAGCCCACCCCCTTGCCCACCCAGGCAACGGTTGTTCCACCCCCCAGCGCGAAAACCGGAGATTGGGCTCTTTCTCTGGCGGCCGTGCTGGGGTTGGCGGCTCTGGCGGCATGGATTGGCATGCGCTTGTCCGCCGCCCGCTGGGGGCTGCGTTGGGGATTGTGCATGTTGATTGGCGGCTTAGCCGCGTACAACTACATCGCCCTGGACTTGCCCGGCAGCCAGGCAGTGGTGGGCAAGGGCGGCTCGGGGGGAGTTTTGCTGGTCAGCCTGGCTGGCGTGGCCCTGGGGGCCATGACGGCCTGGATATGGCGATCGGTGGAGCGGAAAGCAGAAAGACCCTGAGGCCCTGTCCTAGCGGATCAAGGTAAAGAGCAGACCCGAAAGCGCCAGGCCCGCCGAAACCCACAACAGGGCTTGTTCGGGTTGCCCCTTCCAATAGGCGGGCGGACTGCCGTTGGTCACCGGCAGTGGGCGCGAGGTGGGGTTGTAATCGCCTAACAGTCCGGCGCGGAACTGTTCGATGGAGGCCGGGCGTTCGTCGGGGTGCAAAGCCATCGCCCATAAAATACCACGCTCGGTGCGCGCGTTGACGGCCGGGTTGATCTGGCGAGGGGGCACGAGCACGCCGGGGTTGAGGAACCGCTCTCGCGCGTCCGGTGGTGATTGATTGGTCAGCAAATGATAGAGGGTGGAACCAAAAGCGAAAATATCTGAGCGCACATCGGTGTGGCCGCTGTCCCCGCCGTACTGTTCGAGGGGGGTATACAACGCCGTGCCCTGGCCCTGCAAAATCGTGATGGTCACCTCGCCGGGGGCCATGAGCTTGACCAGGCCAAAATCCACCAGCTTGAGCAGCCCCGATGGGGTCACCTTGAGATTGCTGGGCTTGATGTCGCGGTGCAATATGGGTGGGTCCTGCTGGTGGAGATAACTGAGCGCATCACACAATTGACTGGCCCAACTGAGCACGTCGGCCTCGGCCAAAAAGTTCCCAGCCTGCTTGGCCTCAATCATCAACGTGCGCAGGTCTTTGCCGGGCACGAAATCCATCACCAGGTAATCACGGGAGCCTACCGAAAAGAAATCGGACACTTTGGGCAAATTGGGATGATCCAGGCGCGCCAAAACGGTAGCTTCGCGCAAAAATTGGTCGCGAGCCTCGCGCAGCAAGTCGGCAGGGAGACTGCGGTCGTGCTCCACTTCCTTGAGCGCACAAACGCGGCCTTCCAAACGAGAGTCGTCTGCTTGATAGATGCACCCCATGCCCCCCTGTCCGATGATCCGGCGGATGCGATACCTACCACGCAGTACCTCTCCTGGCTTTATGGGTACCGGCATGTCGAGCGTCCTTCTTAATCACAGCTTTGGGTCTGGCCCAGCGGTAAATTTCGGCGTTTGTCCGCAGCAAACTGGCTGACCCGGTGTCCAAATCTATCATTCTCTGTTATATTATACCGTATTG
This sequence comes from uncultured Anaerolinea sp., assembly GCA_964403875.1. Classification (GTDB taxonomy): domain Bacteria; phylum Chloroflexota; class Anaerolineae; order Anaerolineales; family Anaerolineaceae; genus Anaerolinea. Next base: position 55,351 of record CAYOHX010000016.1, read on the forward strand.
GTAACCACTCAGCGGCTTAAGAAAGTTGGCTCTCTGGGAGTTGCCGTGGTAGGTTCACCACGCCGATCCCAACGAACCAGAAAGTTCCCCGAAATTGAGGAGATATGGAGCACGCCGGAACCGACCTGCCTGTTTTGATCGCGCAAAGCGGCCCGCTCAACGGCCAACGCTGGCTGTTGGAGGGCGCGCTTTTGATTGGGCGTGACGCAAACTGCGACCTGGTGATTCCAGACCGGCAGGTTTCACGTTACCACGCTCGGGTGTCGGTGGAAGCCGGGGGCGTGCAGTTGGAAGATCTGGGCTCCAAGAATGGCACCTTCTGCAACGGGCAGCGTATTGTCGATCCGGTGATCTTACAAGATGGTGACCTGGTGCAGGTGGCCCTGGTTCAGCATTTCACCTACCTGACCTCCGATGCCACCATGCCTCTGGAAGCCAGCGTGCTGCCTGTGGAATTGCCCAAAACTCGCCTGGTGCTGGACATCCGCTCGCGCCGGGTGTGGGTGAGCGGCAAGGAAGTCACCCCGCCCCTTTCGGTGCAACAGTTCCGCCTGTTGCAAATTCTAGAACAGCGCCGGGGTCAGGTGGTTTCGCGCCAGGAGCTGGTAGACGAGGTTTGGGGCGAGGATGAAGCCGTGGGCGTAACGGAACAGGCTTTTGACGCGTTGGTGCGGCGGCTGCGTGACCGACTGCAAGCCCTGGACCCCGATCATACGTATGTGATCACGGTGCGCGGGCACGGCCTGCGCCTCGAGAATCCCGATTTACTCTAGCAATCAACCCGGGTGTTTACTTCTTTAAGTTTGCCTGCATAGAAATACGCAAGGCAATGCGATAGATCTCTTGCACCTGCCGCTGGAATTCGGGCTGATTTTCCTCTTCCATTTGGGCAGCCAGGCTGTTGAGCATCTGCAAGAATTCGGGGGTGATCTCTTCGGCATGATCGGTCAAGAGCTTGCGCTGCTCTTCCACATCCTGAGTACTCAAGAGCGCCTCGACCAATTCCGCGCCGGGCGGAGTGGAAGCCTTTTGAATCAACTCGGCAATCTGTTGGATTTTGGCCGAGCGCTGCAAATCGCCCTTCTGCCGGGCAGCCTGCAACTCATTCTGCATCACCTGGGCAAAGGCTTCATCCAAATGGGGCAAAACCTCTCCCAACACCTCTTCCAGGTTCGGAGCCTTGATCAGCTCTTCGAGCAGGTCACGGGTCTGGTTCAAATGAGCTTCCATCTGCAAGTCCAGCTCTTTGGTGAATTCCAACAGCTTCTTGCGCAGCTCGGTCAACTTTTCGGCTTCGTCGCCCGCAGCCGAACTGATGCGCTGGCTGAGCAAGTTGAAGAACTCGTAATCCATTCCCTGGCGGGTCAGGCTGGTGAGGTTGGCGACCACATTCTCGTTGTCGGCATACTTTATGATTACATCCAGCAGCTTTTCGCGGGTCAGGCCCTGTTCGCCAGCTTCCTGCAGCTCGCGCACCGCTGCCTGAACGACATTCATCTGCTCTTGCATTTGGCGGCCAAACTCGGTCTGCGGAATGATTTCCTGCTGGAGCCCAGCCAGTGCCCGGGCAGACTGCTGGTCGCCGCTGGCCATTGAAGCCTCGATCAAACGGCCCAACATCTGGAAGAAGTCGCGGTCCATCAAAGCGCCTTCCTGGCGAATGACCTCGGCGCGGCTTTCGGGAGTAGAGATAGTCAGCAGGCGCTGAAGCAGGTTGAGGCGCTTTTGTGAGGCCTCGATCATCTCGCGAGTGATACCATCTTTTTCCAGAATGGTTTCGATCATCGTCTGGAAGGTGAGCATATTCCTGGGCTGAAGCAGGTAAGCCCCCCGTTTTTCATTGGGCAGGCGGTTCATCACCTGGGTAATATAAGGACCTACCAGGCGCTCCTGCTCATTCACCGGCAAGCCCAAATCAGCGGGAAAATAAGTCAGGAGCAATTGCTTGCTCGAGTCGTGGTAAACGACCGGCACGCTGACCGGTCCCTGATATCCGCAGCTCTGACAGGCCGCCATGTTGCTCTGACCGGACAGCAAGCGCTGCTTAGCGTTGGGATCCGCATCCACATCGAATAACTGCTCAACATCCGCAATGATTGGTTGGCGGCAGCGGGGGCAGCTCATCTGAACTTTGGCCATGACACATCCTCGACAGACAGAGTGACTCAGCGGGTGAGAGAAGCCCCTCGAAATTGAGGAGTGCGCAGGTGCATACCATACCTGCGCACTCCTCAATTTCGGGCTCTTCCGGCCCTTGGCTGAGTAGTAGGATCGATTATACCAGAATTACTCTCGGGGCAACGAGAAGCAGAAGCGGGCTCCCTGCCCCGGCACGGTGTCCACCCAAATACGCCCGCCGTGGGCCTCGACGATGGCGCGAGTCAGGTATAGTCCCAACCCGGCGCCCTTGGTCTGGCGGGCCATCTCAGGAGCGCGGTAGAAACGATCGAAGACATGGGGAATGTCCTCGGCGGCAATGCCGGGACCCTGGTCACTGACACAGATAATGACCATCTCGGGGCGCACCTCTCCGCTCAGGCGAATCTCTCCACCAGGGGCGTACTTGATTGCGTTGCCAATCAGATTGGTGAGCACCTGTTGAATGCGATTTTCGTCGCCCAGAATGATGGGGAAGAACTCGGGAAAATCGACCGTGATCGTGTGTAACTGGGTCTGGGTTTGCATGCGCTCGGCTACCCGCTGCGCCAGGGCAGACAGGTTCACATCGGAGCGCTTGAGGGCCAATCCGCCAGCCTGCAAGCGCGAGGCATCCAGCAGGTTTTCAATCAACCCCGCCAGGCGGTCGGCCTCTTCTTCAATCACCTCCAGCCCGTCCTGCACGATATCGGGATCCCATTCGGCGTCATCACGACGTAAGGTACTGACGTACCCTTTGATCAAGGCCACGGGCGTTTTTAATTCGTGGCTGATAATCGAAATAAACGTGCTCTTCAGCTCATCGGCCTGGCGAAATTTGGTGATATCCCGCACGGTGGCGATGATATTCAGCAGCCGATCCTCTTCGGAAAAGAGGGGCGTGTAGGTGATGCCCACGGGTAGTGGGGGCTGATCACCGTTGCGCTGCAAATCACCCTCGATGTATAGATGGGCATGCTGGGTGAGCGGCCACCCCCCGGCTTCGGCTTGCTCCAGGGTGGGTCCGCTGGGAGCTTTGGCCCACCCAACGATCTCTTCGTGGTGGCGATCAAGGATCGACTCGATGGGCAGGTTCAGGATGCGGCCCATCGCCGGATTGACACGCTCAACGTGATGATCGGCTGAAAGAATGAGGATGCCATCGGCCAGCGAATCGAGCAGGGCGTTGGTGCGGCTTTTTTCCTGGTTGGTCTGGGTATACAACTGGGCGTTCTGCACCGCGATGGCGGCCTGATTGGCGAAACTACTCAACAGGGTGAAATCGTTGGGCGAAAAACTGTTCACGTAGGCTCGGAACAACAGAATGATCCCCACCACCTGGCCGCGAGCCACCAACGGCAAACCCAGGCCCGTGAGCAGGCCAAAGGAAGCGCTGCGAGCCAGCTCGTTGAACAGGCGGCTGATCTCGGGCAGCTCAAAGCGCTGGGGGTCGGCATTCTCGGGAATCTGGTCCAGGAAGCTTTCCACCTCGCGCAAGAAACCGACCGGGATGCCTTGCGAAACCACCACCCGCCAGCCGCCGCCCTCAGCGCGAAGCGCAATCAAACCAGCCTGCCCCGCCAGCATTTCGATAGAGATGCGCAAAATTCGTCCCAAGAGTTTATCCAGGTCCAACTCCTGGGTGAGGGCGCGGGAAATTTCGAGCAAGTAATCGCGCTGTCGAACGCGGAGATCGGGCAGCATAGGACTAACCCTCGGCTTCTGCCTGTCCAACCGACTCGGCAAAGATTTGCAAGCCCTCTTCCAGTTCAGCGGGGTTCAGGCATAAGGGCGGCGAAATGCGAATCACGCTTTTGCCGCAGCCCAACAGCATCAACCCCTTCTCGAAGGCGATATCCACCACGCGGTCGCGCAGTTTCTCGGCGGAAATGTGCGAATGGGGCAGCTTCTTGAACTCGACACCGATCATCAAGCCGATGCCACGCACCTGACTGATGCTGGGGAATTCTCCAGCCATCTCAGAGAGCTTTTCCAGGGCCAGCGTGCCCACGCGGGCGGCGTTCTCCATATACTCATTTTCGATCAGGTCAATCGTGGCCAGGGCCGCCGCGCAAGCCAGGGGGTTGCCGCCATAGGTATTCCCATGCGCGCCCTTGGGCCAGGTCATGATGCGCTTGCGAGCAATCATGGCCCCCAGGGGAACGCCCGAGGCGATGCCCTTGGCCACGCAAATGATGTCCGGCTGCACGCCGAAGTTTTCGATGGACCACCACTTGCCGGTGCGACCCATGCCAGCCTGCACTTCGTCGGCGATGAGCAAGATGCCATGCCGGTCACAGAGCTTGCGCAGGGCGGGGAAGAAATCGGGCGCGGGGATAATATAGCCACCCTCGCCCTGAATGGGCTCGATCAGGACTCCAGCCACCTCATCAGCCGGAACGATTTTGCCGAGGATTTCCTCCTCGATGTACCGCACCACGGTCTCGCCGTAGCCTTCGCCGGGGGTGCTGTGCAACAGAGGGTGAGAGGGGTCGGGGTAGGGCACATGCACCACGCCGCTCATCAAGGGGGCAAAGCCCTTGTGGTAATGTGGCTTACTGGCAGTGAAGGTCACCGCGCCCATCGTTCGACCGTGGAATCCACCCAGGAAGCCGATGAACTGGCTGCGACCGGTGTGGTAACGCGCCAGCTTGATGGCGGCTTCCACACTTTCAGTGCCCGAATTGGTCATGAAGCACGAGGCGGGCTCGTCAAAGGGGGCGATGGCAGCCAGTTTTTCGGCCAATCTCACCCAGGGCTCATGATAATAATCCGAAGAAATATGGATGAACTTTTCAGCTTGCTGCTGGATAGCCTTCACCACCTGGGGGTGGCTGTGACCGGTGGAAACGACCGCGATTCCGGCGGCAAAATCAAGGAAGCGATTTCCATCCACATCCCACAATTCGCAACCCCGTCCGTGGTCCATGACCAAGGGGGAACTGCGCGGATAAGAGGGAGAGATGACAGCGCTATCGCGCTCGATGATGCTTTGGGCGATCGGCCCGGGCAAACTCACTGCGTCTACCATAGATCTCCTGTTTGTAATCAACGGATAGAGACAAAAAGAGCGGGCTGCGCCCGCTCTTTAAATGACTTAACGAAGGTTCTTCTTGGCGAGCGGTCCGGCGCAGATCATTTGGCAACACTTTCGGCCAAGGCCAGCGCGCCCATCAAGCCGGCGTTATCACCCAGAGCGGCGGTGGCAATGGTCAAACCGTGCAAATATTCGGGAGACATGACCCGCTCGGACATGGCCTGGCGCATGGGCTCGATGAGCAGCGGGCCTGTTTGAGACACGCCACCGCCCAACACCACGATAGACGGGTTGAACATGTGCAAGAAGTCCGCCACGGCCCAACCCAAATACCGTCCGGCGCGAGTGAGAGCTTCCTGAGCCAGAGGGTCGCCATTCTCGGCTGCCAGGCCCACGTCGCGGCTGGAGGGATTGGGGGTTTGGGACAGCGAAGAGGGGATGCCTTTGGCCAACTGCTCGGCGGCGAAGCGGGCAATGGCCGTTCCGGAAGCCAACGCCTCCAGATGGCCTTTCGCGCCGCAGCCACACACCGGCCCATCTGGCAAAACGGTGATGTGCCCCAGTTCGGTGGCCAAGCCATTCTGCCCCAACACCAAGCGGTCGTCGCAGATCACGCCCGCGCCGATTCCAGTGCTGATGGTCAAGAAAAGCACGTTCTGGTGTCCACGCGCCGCGCCAAAACGCCACTCGCCCATTGCCGCCATGTTGGCATCGTTGCCCAGGGCGGTGCGGGTATTGAAACGGCTCTGGATGATTTGAACCAGGGGTAAATTCTCCCAGCCCGGAATATTCGGGGCGCGGTAGAGAATGCCCTGCTTGTGGTTGGTAGGTCCTGGCACCGCAACGCCAATGGCCTTGACCGAAGCATGGTCTGGCCAAACCGTGGAGATCAGATCCAACAACCGGTCGACAGGGGTGCCTTCTTTTCCATGAGTGCTGGTGCGTTTCTGCAGCAGGGGTTTGGTTTCACCCACCGGATAGCAGGCCGCCCTTAATTGTGTTCCACCAACATCAACTGCAATATAGGTGTCCATCAAAGCAAATTATAGCATGGAAGTTCCGAAAAGGCCCGGGGGTTCATTGGGAAGTGTGCAAGCAAAAGATGTCAGCCAATTCGACCCCCTTCCCCTGCCTTCCCCCAAATCAAGAACGGATTTGGGGGAAGGAGCCAGAAACACCTCGAAAACGACAAATGAGTGACAATGGAGAGGCTGCTCCTCCCCTAAATTCCGTGCTTTTCGGAATTTGGGGGAGGCCGGGTGGGGGTTGCTTTTTCCACCATGACAACCTTTGCATGCACACTCAAATGAAGAAACGCGCATTTTGTCTCCGTTGACTCACCGGGCAAACACTGCTATATTCACTCTCACATGACCTCGAAGACCAAGAAGTTTTTGGCTGCTTTCCGGCGAACCGTGCGCCGTGAAATGCTTTGGTTGATGCCTGGGTTGGGCGTCAAACGTTGGATTTTTCTGATTCTGGCAGGCTGCACGCTCATTGGAGTGGGCTTTGCCATCCTGCTGCTCGATTTTTACCGCACCGCCCCCGACACATGGTGGCTGCCGGTGCTTTCTTACCTGTCACTGCGTTTCCTCTCGCGCCCGCTGCGCGCCATCATCTTCGGCGGGTTGGGCTTTGGCCTGATCATCTTCGGGATGTGGGGCTTCAACCGCTCCATCCTCAAGCCCTTCATGGCCCCCGGACGCAACGTCATCGATATGCTGACCCAGCATCGCAAACGGGAACGCGCGCCGCGCATTGTAGTCATTGGCGGCGGCACGGGGCAATCGACCTTGCTGCGCGGCCTCAAGGCCCATTCCTACAACCTCACCGCCATTGTGACCGTGGCCGATGATGGCGGTTCTTCGGGTGAGCTGCGCCGCAGCCTGGGCGTGCTGCCCCCCGGCGACATCCGCTCGTGCCTGACAGCCCTGGCAGATGACGAAACCCTGATGGGCCAACTCTTCCAGTATCGATTTGCCAGTGGAAACGGCCTGAGCGGGCACGCTGTGGGCAACCTGCTCATCAGCGCCCTGGCCGAGATCACCGGCAGCTTTGCCGAGGCGGTAGCCGAATCGGGACGGGTTCTGGCGGTGCGCGGGCAGGTTCTGCCTGCCACCCTGCACGATGTGCGCCTGGCAGCCGATGTTCAGCTCGCCGAAAATGGCAAGGAGGTGCGCGTGCAAGGCGAAAGCCAGATTCCGCGTACTACCGGACGCATCCGGCGAGTGTGGCTGGAACCTGCCCACGTGCGCGCCTATCCGCCCGCGGTGCAGGCTATTTTGGGGGCCGACCTGGTGTTGGTGGGGCCGGGCAGCCTGTACACCAGCATCCTGCCAGATTTGCTGGTGCCCGACATCGGCGAAGCCCTGCGCGTGAGCCGGGCGATGAAGTTTTATGTGTGCAATGTGGCCACCCAGCCCGGCGAGACGGACGGCTTCAGCGCCTACGACCACCTGCAAACGATTGAAAAGCACGTGGGCGGCGGGATGTTCGACCTGGTGCTGTGCAACAACCGCATGGAAGGCAAGCTTCCCGAGGGCGTGAGTTGGGTACAGCCCACCGAGCAGTTGCAAGACGAATTCCCCACCTACCTGGGCGACTTCATTGATGAAACCAAGCCCCACCGACATGACCCGGTCAAACTGGCGCAGACCATCCTGGACCTGTACAACGAGCACACCGGCCCCAGTGGGCGCGGGGAAAATCCAAACGCTTAGTCAGTCCAACCTGTGTGCATGCCGATTCCCAATGATCCGTCCGGAATCTGCCGCCCACTTTTTTATTCTCGTTTATAATAGGAATGTTTGGACAGGAGCGGAAGACTGCCCTTCCACAGCAAGCCATGCGCGGGGCTCCTTTCCGCAGCTTTCCCAGGCAAAAACATGCGCACGCATGAAACTCTTTTCCACTCTTCAGGAGGTTTTCAATGACGACGAAAGTTGGTATTAACGGGTTTGGCCGGATTGGCCGCCAGGTGCTCAAAGCCATCATGGAACGGTTCCCGGGTGAATTGGAAGTTGTTGCGGTCAATGACCTGTTCGACTCCGCCACCAATGCCCATCTGTTCAAGTATGACTCCAACTACGGCATCTTCCCCGGCACCGTCGCCGTGGAAGGCAACGACATCGTGATCGATGGCAAGACCGTCAAGGTTTTGGCCGAGAAAGATCCCGGAAAGCTGCCCTGGAAAGACCTGGGCGTGGACATTGTTGTTGAATCCACCGGCGTCTTCACCGATGCCAAGGGCGATCCCGAGAAGGGCAAAGCCGGCGCGAACGCCCACATCATCGGCGGCGGCGCCAAGAAGGTCATCATCTCGGCCCCGGCCAAGAACGAAGACCTGACCCTGGTTTTGGGCGTCAATGATGCGGATTACGATCCCGCCAAGCATCACATCGTGTCCAACGCTTCCTGCACCACCAACTGCCTGGCGCCCGCCGCCAAGATCGTGCACGAGCGCTTCGGCATCGTCAACGCCGTGATGACCACCATCCACTCCCTGATCCAGGATGACCTGATCGTTGGTGTAGGAGTTGATGGTGGATGAAGTGCCCAGCGTGGAGCAGGCGCTGGAGG
>CAYOHX010000017.1:0-64043 GCA_964403875.1 uncultured Anaerolinea sp.
TCGGTGGGGATGACCGGGGCGATGGATTGGGGCGAGCAGCCGCCGAGAAGCAGCGCGGCGATCATCACCAGGGGTAAGAATTTACGAAAATTAAACATGACCGAAAGATCCTTTTTGTTGTGTATGAAGATGATTTAAAACGAAGCTCCCTGTCATGAGACAGGGAGGTGGGTTTGCTGAAGCCAATCGGCGCTTGTCTTCCCACCTCCTTTCTGCGAGGTTGTGAGAAACGCTGTTCAGGGGGTCGACCTGGCTTGATGAGCGGAGGCTCATTTTACAGTTGCGCGACAGCGCCGGACTTTCACCGGCTTCGCCTTTCAACCTGCCCTTCCGGGGGCAAGGTACCTGACAGCATTTATTCAGTTGGGGTTCATTCTAGCATAGATGGGGGGCGTGTCAAGAGAATTGCCAGGGATGGCGTCTAAATTACACCCTCAGGGGCTCGGAAGTCCCTTAGGGTGTTAAAGATAGCGCGTTGGGGGCTACAAGCTATAACTTTGCTCTTGGGCGGCGTGTGGAAGGAGCTTTTTCACCGCTGGCCGTGTAAGCGGGAGCCAGGATGCCAAAGATCTTGCACAGGCGCGTGTCTAACATGCGGCTGCGGATACGTTCATCAATGTCATCCAAACGGAGAGCGGTGGTGATGACGGTAGGAAGTTCGGCTGCGTAGCGATGATTGAAGAGTTGGTAGAGCTTTTCACGTGCCCAGGGAGTGGCGCTTTGCGTGCCCAGGTCGTCGAGGATGAGCAGGGGGGCCGAGCGCACTTCTTCGAAGATATCGTCGTAGGAGGTGTTGCTGTTGGGGCTGAAGGTAGACCGCAGGTGGTCGAGCAGGTCGGGGACCACCACGAAAAGGGGCGGCTTACCCATCCCGGCGCGGTAGTTGCCGATGGCGGCAGCCAGGTGAGTCTTGCCGCAGCCGTAGGCTCCGGAGAAGATCAACCAGCCGTGGGGCCGCTCAGCGAATTCGTGGGCGGTTTTGAAGGCTTTTTCCAGGTTTTGCTGCTGCTCGGGGGTCAGGCGCTCGCGTTCGCGCATGCTGAAGTTGCCAAAGTTCATCTTGCTGTACAGATGCAGTGAAGATAGGCGCGGCTGGCTGCTGTCTTGGAGGGGGTCACGAAAATCGGGGGCGAAGATGCGCACGGTGGTGACCAGCTCGGGGTCACGCAAGCGGGATTGAATTCGTCCTTCGATCTCCTCCAGGACCTGGTTGGTGGTGATGACCATCGGCAGGCGGTTGACGTAGCGGTAGTTGAAAATTTGGTACAGCTTTTCCTGGGCCCAGGGGGTGGCGTTTTGCGTGCCCAGATCATCCAGGATCAGCAGGCCGATATTGCGGATTTCTTCAAAACGGGTTTCGAAATTGTCTTCGGACGAACCGTAGGCGTAGCGCAGCCAGTCCAGCAGGTCAGGCACGGTGAGGAACAGGGTGGGCACGCCCATGCGGACGGCAAAGTTGGCGATGCCAGCTGCCAGGTGGGTTTTGCCCACGCCGTAACCGCCCATCATGAACAGCCAGCCCTTGAGGTTGCTGGCGAAAGTCTGGGATTGGTCGAAAGCGACTTGCAAGGAGTGGACCTGGTCGTCGCCCAGGCCCAGCCGCCCCCGCACCTTGAAGGTTTCGAAGGTCATGCTTTCAAAGGCTTGCAGGTTGCTGAGGCGGAAGACGCGCTGGTAAGCCGATTGGACGACTTCCTGGCGGCGGCAGTCGCAGATGGTCACCTTGCCAAAGTTGGGGTCGGTGATGGGCAGGTCGCGCCGAACGTAGCCAACACCCTGGCAGATAGGGCAGTTGGGGTCGCCGCGCAATTCGGTGGAGCGGTTGGGATCAGTGCTCGATGAAGTCGGCGAATTCGCCTTCGACGTATCGGCGGCGATCTTTCGCAGCATGTCGTCGATCGGTTTGGTCACGGCCTTCCTCCTGCCACGAACGTAAAATGGCTTCAATATACTTCCAGCGGCGAACGTTCTTTTCCACCGCGATCTTAAAGGCTTCTGCGATCCAGGATTCCGGGTAGGTTTTCTCGGCGTCCTGGAGCATTTCCGCTACCAATGGGGTGAGCGGGCCAATGTTTTGCTCGTAGAGCTTGTAGATATTCGGTTGTTCGACGGCCAGGGCAACGGCGGGGTGGGGCTGGTTGGGCAGCGTCCATTCGCCGCGCTGAATGGCCTGGATGGCGGCCCGCCCGCGGGGGCTATTGAGGAAATAAACCGCTTCGTCCAGGCTGCCGCTTTGGGGCTCTGCCCGCAGCAAGGTTCCCCGCTGCACGGTTCGCTCGAGACAATCAGCCAGGGGGTGATCCCCCAATCCTTGCATGAGCCGTTCGTCTGAAGCGAAGTCGCTGTGCAGCAGGTAGCGCACGGGTTCGTCCAAACGGTCAAGGAACCAGAAGGCGTACAGGGTGACCTTCATCTCGCCGAGATGGTCGATTTGGGGCAGCAGTTCGCTGAAGAACTGCGCCGGGATGGGGGTCATACGCACCTTGCCTGAGGGGAAGCCCGAAAAAGCCATGCGACCTCGCGTAGAGCTCATCGACGGCCACCGCCAGCCGGGGCCGGGGCGGCGTTGTCGAAGCGAGCCAGGTTGTTGAGGAAGACCAGCTCGATGCCGCCGTGGGTGGGGCCGTTGCGGTGCTTGGCCACAATGATCTCGGCCAGGTTGGAGCGGGGGTTGTCTTTTTCCAGCGCGTCGGGGCGGTTAATGAACATGACCACGTCGGCATCCTGCTCGATGCTTCCCGATTCACGCAGGTCGGAGAGGACGGGCTTTTTGTCTGTGCGCTGCTCGACGGCACGCGAGAGTTGGGCCGCCACCAGGACGGGCACATTCAGCTCACGGGCCAGCACTTTCAGGTTGCGCGAGATGTAGGAGACCTCTTGCACGCGGTTGTCGTTACGCTGGTCTCCAGACATGAGCTGGAGATAGTCAATAATGATCAGGTCGAGTTCGTATTCCATGTGCAGGCGGCGACATTTGGTGCGCAACTGCATGGGGGTGATGGCGGGGGTGTCGTCGAGGAAGACGTGTGTGTCGGAGAGTACTTCGATGGCATGCGTGAACAGCGGCCATTCTTCGTCGGTGAGCTTGCCGGTGCGCAGGCGTTGGGTATCGATGCCGGTTTCTTGGGCGATGAGGCGCTGGACCAACTGCTCGTTGGACATTTCTAGCGAGAACATGGCCACGTGCTTCTTGTAACGCTGGGCGGCGTTCTTCAAAACAGACAGCATGAAGCCAGTTTTACCCATGCCGGGGCGTCCGGCGATGATGAGCAGGTCGGATTTTTGCAGGCCACCGAGGAGTTTGTCCAGGTCGATCAAGCCAGTGGGCACGCCCATAATTTCGTCGCCCCGCTGAGAAAGCTGGTCGACGCGGTCGTATACCTGGGAGAGCACCTGGTCGATGGGTTGCAGGTCTTTGCGAACGCGCCGCTCGCTGATGCTGAAGATGGACTTTTCGGCCTCGTCCATGACCGTGTCGACCGTTTGAGTCTGGTCGTAGGCCAGCTTGGCCATATCGTTTGCGGCTTGCAACATGCGGCGGCGCAAGGAATGCTCTTCTACCACGCGGGCGTAGGCATCGGCGTTGAGAGCGGTGGGAGTCTGGTTGATGAGCGCGGTCAGGTAGGCCTGGCCGCCCACGTCGGCCAACTGGCTGTGCTGGTCCAATTCTTGAATGACGGTCAGGTAGTCGATGGGCTGGCGGCGCTCGTGCAGGCGGATGAAGGACTCCCAGATCCAACGGTTGCGGACGATGTAGAAATCATCGGAACGCAGGAATTGGGATACATCGAAGAAGGCCTCGGGGTTGATCAACACCGAGCCCAAAACGGCCTCCTCAGCCTGGCGGCTGTGGGGTGGGGCCTGAATTTCGGCGTTGGGGGCAGTCTCTTCGATCGGGAAGTCGCTCATCTCTTTTGATTTTATATCGATTAGACGAAATTTGGGCAGTCAAGTGCTGCCCAAATTGGAACTCAACGGCGTCGCTAAGGAAGGTTACTTCTTGGGTTTCTCTTCGTCGTCTTCGTCTTCTGGCTTCGAGTCATCGAGTGTGTCGAGGTCGAGATTGGAGAGGAAGTCTTCAAACACGGAGAGACGTTCTTCGGGTGGGGCGGCCGGCTCTGTTTCTTCGGGTTCGGTGGAAGCCGAGGTAGAGGGAGGCTGGTCGCGGAGGTCTTCTTCGGGGACCACGCCGGCGGTCTCGAGCACATCGCGCGAGACGAGAATGGGAACGTGGGCACGTACAGCGAGAGCCAAGGCATCGGAGGGGCGCGAGTCGATGTTGAGGATGCGCCCGGCGACTTCGACCACCAAGTTGCCGTAGAAAACTTCGTCCTTCAAGGAGATCACTTCGATGCGCAGCAGACGGGCATTGAGCGAGGTGAGGAGGTTCTTGAGTAGGTCATGGGTTTGGGGTCGGGCGACTTCAATTTCTTGCAGGGCAATGGTGATCGATTCCGCCTCGTAAGGGCCGATCCAGATGGGCAAATAGCGCTCGGCGTCAACCTCTCTGAGCACAACGATTCGCTGTTGGTTGGTAAGGCTTACCCGCACGCTATCGATAACCATTTCTGCCATTCGCATCATATAAGACCTTCCTTGGAGGGCTGGATCATCCACAAGCAATAATATTCTAACACGGGGCACAGATGTGCGCAATTACAAGACCAGGGTGTTCTGTCAGTCATTGCAGCCTTTGCCCGCCCGCGTTCTATGAGCCAGATGGTTTGCCGGGAAAACAAAACGAACCTTAAAGAAATTAATCTTGGAGAAACAGATTCCACGTTTTTTAAGTTTTTTAAGGTATAATGCACACACCTTAACAAAGGTTACTCTCATCCATTTACATTATTGCCATCGCGGGGGAGTGCCTGGAATTTCAACGTAAAGGAAGAGTATTTCGCTGTGGTGTTTTGTCCATGAAAGTACGAATCATGTTGGTGGAGGGCAAGAGGGCTGATCGGCCTTCTTTCATAACTGGATTGACCCGAAAAGGTTACCAGGTGGAAAGCGTGCCGAATGGCAGCGCGGCTTTGGCACGGGTTGAGGCTTTTTCGCCGAACCTGATCATTGTCGACGCGGCCTCGATGCGCACCAGCGGGCGGCGAATTTGCCAGTCGCTGCGCGCTCACGCCCATACCACTCCTCTGGTTTTGATTGTCGAAAACGGGCACTCGGAAGCGTTGGAAAAAGAAGCCGTGGCCGACATTGTTTTACCTTTGCCGTTCACCTTGCAAAAGCTGGTCAACCGCATTCGCCCATTGCTGCCCACCGAGCCGAAGGACCTGATGTGCGTGGGGCCGATTCAACTGGACCCCATTCAGCGTTGGGTGAGGGTAAGCAACCGCCAGACCAGCCTGACACCGCGGCTGGTGGCGCTGTTGAAGATTTTGATGGAGCATCCCGGCGAAGTGATTGAGCGGGAGAACCTGTTCCGGCAGGTGTGGGATACCACCTACACGGAAGACACGCGTACTCTGGATGTGCATGTGAGCTGGCTGCGTCAGGCTGTGGAAGCCGATTACCGCCACCCGGAGTTGATCAAAACGATCCGCGGGGTGGGGTATCGGTTGGATGTGTAGGGGGAGCTTACATTCCTGTAGGGTGAACGATTTCGGATTCCCGTTATAATCAATTTATGGATCTGATTTCGGAGTCGAAGCCCGCGCGGCGGCCTTTTTCTGTAATCGAACCTACCCGTGGTTTGGGTAGTTTAAACTTGCGCGAGTTGTGGGCGTACCGCGATTTGTTGTGGATGCTTGCCGAGCGGGATATCCGTTTGCGCTATAAGCAGACCGCGCTGGGCGTGGCTTGGGTCATTCTCCAGCCATTGGTCTCAGCCTTGATCTTCGCCGCCGTATTTGGACTGTTTGCCAAACTGCCGAGTGACGGGCAGCCTTATTTACTGTTTGTGTTCACCGGCATGTTAGCCTGGAATTTCTTTTCCGGCTCTTTGCAGCGTTCGGGGAACAGCCTGGTGGGAAATTCGCAGTTGATCTCGAAAGTGTACTTTCCCCGCATTCTCATCCCTTTGTCCAGCATTCTGGCGGTGTTTGTCGACTTTCTGGTGTCCTTTGTTGTGCTCATCGTGTTAATGGTGGTCTACCAGACGGCTCCCACCTGGCGGATGTTGACATTGCCATTGTTTCTCCTGTTGGCATTTCTAGCGGCAGTTGGCGCGGGCCTATGGTTGACGGCCCTGAACGTTTACTATCGTGATTTCATGTACACCATTCCGTTCATCATCCAGGCCTGGACATACGCCAGCCCGGTGGCTTATTCTACGAGTATTGTCCCAGAGCAGTTTCGGCTGCTATACTCGCTCAATCCAACGGTTGGTTTTATTGAGGGGTTCCGTTGGGCTCTACTGGGGCAAAGCACGCTGGATGGGGTGGCGATTATGAGTTCCGTTGTAATTTCACTCCTGTTAAGTGTCAGCGGCGTGTGGTTGTTCCGGCGGGTGGAGCGCGGGTTCGCGGATGTAATATGAGTGACGTTGCGATTCGGGTGGAGCACTTAAGCAAGGCGTATAAGATCCGCCATCAACAGACGGCGAAGCGTTACGCAACCTTGCGTGAAGATTTGATGAAACTTCCGGCGACGCTGATGGGGAAACTACGCAATCAAGACGAGACCTTTTGGGCGCTGGACGATGTTTCTTTCGATATCCATGAAGGCGAAGTGGTGGGCATCATTGGGCGCAATGGGGCAGGCAAGAGCACGCTGCTCAAGATCCTGGCGCGCATCACCGAGCCAACACGCGGGCGCGCTGAGATTTTTGGCCGGGTGGGCTCGCTGTTAGAGGTGGGCACGGGCTTTCACCCCGAGCTGACCGGGCGCGAGAACATCTACCTGAGCGGGGCGATTTTGGGCATGACCCGCGCGGAAATCAGGCGTAAATTTGATGAAATTGTGGACTTTGCCGAGGTGGAGAAGTTTTTGGATACGCCCGCCAAGCATTATTCTAGCGGCATGTACGTGCGGTTGGCGTTCGCGGTGGCGGCGCATTTGGAGCCGGAGATTTTGCTGGTAGATGAGGTGCTGGCGGTGGGGGATGCGCAGTTCCAGAAGAAGTGCCTGGGGAAGATGGGCGAGGTGGCCCAGGGCGGGCGGACGGTGTTGTTTGTGAGTCATAATATGGCAGCGGTGCAGAGTTTATGTCAGAGAGCAATTTTGTTCCACTCCGGAAAAATCCTCAAGGCTGGACAAACAGAACAAATTATTAACACTTATATTCAATCCTCAAGTTGTGCTTCCAATGGGAATTTAGAATTCATAAAACGTCAAGGTTCAGGAAGAGCGCGCTTTATAAAAGTTTATTTAGAAGATAAGAATGGTGACTTTCTTGATCAGGTAATGGCTGGACAAACCGTATCAGTAGTTATGGTTTATGAATCAAAAGAGAATTTATTACCGAATGCTAGATTATCGGTGGCGTTTTATGATACTTTGGGTCAAGTTTTATTCAACTGTTCAAGCGAACTAACTGAACGTGATGAAATAAATCTACCGTCATCGGGTGTTATACGTTGTGTCATCCCAGAATTCCCTCTATCACAAAGCGAATATGTTATGGTTCCTTTTTTTGAGGTAAATAGAGAGGTTGTTGATTATATTAATGATGGTATTAGGATCAGTGTAATAGATGGGGATTTTTATGGGACTGGACGGTTATATCCACCAGGTTGGCAGGGAAAGGGTATGCTTGTCAAGCATCAGTGGAAGGTTGGTGAATGATTAAATGGTTGATACGCCTGTTACATTCATGATTTTTAATCGCCCTCAAAAAACCAATAGGGTTTTTGAGGAAATAGCAAAAATCAAGCCCAGGAAATTATTTGTGATTGCTGATGGCCCGAGATTCCCGGAAGAAGTCGCTTTGTGCGAGCAAAGTAGAAGCGTGATCGAAAAAGTAAATTGGGAATGCGATGTTCAAATCAATTTCTCGTCAGATAACATGGGTTGTAAGAAACGGATTTCATCAGGATTGAGTTGGGTATTCAGTCAATGCGAAGAATCCATCATGCTGGAAGATGATTGTTTACCCAACCAATCATTTTTTTTGTATTGTGATGAATTACTCAATTACTACCGAACAGATGAAAGAATAATGGTTGTAAGTGGAAATAATTTTCAGAAACCGGAAAAGAGTTATCGTTATAGCTATTACTATTCCATCTATCCACATAATTGGGGTTGGGCAACATGGGCGCGGGCTTGGAGAAATTATGATGTTTCGATGAGTCTGTGGCCGCAGCTACGAGCTACAAATTGGTTGTTTGATTTACACCACGATACTAAAGTTGTTAAATATTGGCAAAACATCTTTGATGAAGTTTACCAGGGAAAAATAGACACATGGGACTATCAATGGACATTTGCGAATTGGGTCCAACATGGGTTAAGTACAATACCGGAAAAAAATCTTGTCACAAATATAGGATTCGATCAGACCGCTACGCATACAATTGAAGTGAATAGTAATGTAGCAAATTTGCGGTCTGAAATGATCGATCTTCCCCTCACTCATCCTCCCTGTATCGTCCGAGATTTCGATGCCGACTATTATGTTAGTCAAACCTGCTTTTTGCCTCCCCAAAAAAACCTGTTTCAAAAGATGAAGGAAAAGGCAAGTCGTTTCCTAAAAATTTTGGCTCCTAACAGAAAAAATAAATGATGAATTGTCTTCTTTGTAAATCTACTGAAATAACAGAAATTTGGTCTATTACCACTGTCCGTTTGATTATGGAGTGGCGCAAAAGTTACCGAGTTGATGTATCGGATCAGTTAAGAGGGGTCGATGAAATTCGTTTATATAGCTGCTCTATTTGTCACTTAAAGTTTTATTCGCCTAGCACATTGGTTGGTTCGGGGGAATTCTATGAGAAATTAAGTAAGTTCAATTGGTACTATTTCGAAGAAAAATGGGAATTTGAACAGGCGTTATATGATCTGAGAGGTATTGACCAAGTGTTAGAGATAGGCAGCGGCTCGGGTTCATTTTTAAAGAAAGCTAAGGCGGAAAATTTTGATATCCAAGGTTTAGAGATAAACGAAAATGCCGTAATTGACGCTGCAAGTAAAGGAGTACGAGTTAAAGTAGGGTCTATATTCGATCACGAAATTGGTCCTCAGGTTTCATATGGAGCTATTTGTAGTTTTCAGGTTTTAGAACACTTATCTAACCCTTTGGAGTTTTTAGTTCGATCTTGCGATCTTTTGGGAAAAGGCGGGCTACTCATTCTAAGCGTTCCAAACGAGGACAGCTTCATCCAATATGAACACAGCTTGCTGAATAGCCCTCCCCATCATATAACTCGTTGGTCTGTGGACTCCATGAAGTATATCCAAAAAATACTTCCATTGAAAATAACATCCATTAAATATGAGCCATTAGCCTTATATCATGTAGATTACTTTGTTGGAAACTATTTATCAAAGCTAAGTCAGTTAACACGCTTGCCATTCATAAGGAAGAATCTGTTCCGAAAGACGATTTCTTGGCTATTAATGACGTCAAGAATATATAAATTCTTCACCGGTCACACACTCTATGTATGCTTTGAGAAAATCGATTAGTTACCTAAAGTATAAAACTTATGGAATCAAAAATGAAAACAAAAGATTTTCGGATCCTACAAGTAAATACCGGTGATATTGGGGGAGGGGCGGAAAGGATTTCCTGGGTTCTACATAATGAGTATAAGAGGCGAGTAATCAAATCGAAATTAATTGTTGGATATAAACGATCATCAGATTCCGATGTTGAGAAAATCTTAAATTCAACGGATTTGTTGACAAAGAGGCTGCCGGAGCAAATCCTAAGTCAATTTCAGGGTAGTGTTCCTAGGTTTATCAAGATATTATTGCGTGCGCTAACACTTGATTTCTCAGCATTAAAGAGGTGGTTGGGGTATGAAGATTTCAATTTTCCGGATAGTAGGAAAATCTTAAACCAAATCTCAAGTTTTGATATTCTTCACCTCCATAATTTACATGGCGGTTATTTTGATTTATCAATGATGCCTAAATTGAGTCGAAATGCACCTGTTTTAATAACTCTGCATGACCAATGGCTGTTGACTGGTCATTGTGCCCATTCAATCGCTTGTCGTTTATGGACTAAGGGTTGTGGTAATTGTCCCGATTTATCTCGTTATCCTGGAATTCCTCGAGATCGTACGAGAAGTAATTTTTTGCGAAAGCAGAGGCTGTTGCAATATAGTCCATTTGCAATTGCGACACCATGCCAGTGGCTTGCGGATTGTGTGGCCGAATCATTTATGCGACCAATCTTAACTCGAGTCATACCTAATGGCATTGATACAGATATATTTTCACCTACCGAAAAAAAACTAGCGAAGAGGAAGTTAGGTCTATCCGAAAATGAGCCAGTGATTTTATTCGTTGCAAACCAAGGCCAAAACAATGTTTATAAAGACTACTCAACAATTGAAGAAGTGATCGGATTAGTTGATTCAAAAAGCACAAAGAAGTTGACTTTTATCATTTTAGGGGGCGACGAAGCATCTGTTTTAAACGGGAAAATTACTAAAGTTTTTGTCCCATATCAGATTGATCCTGTAATAGTTGCCGGTTACTATCAGGCAGCTGACATTTACTTGCATAGCGCTAAAGCAGACACTTTTCCTAACACCGTTCTTGAAGCTTTAAGCTCTGGAACACCTGTTATTGGTTCGCGTATCGGTGGAATTCCGGAACAAATAAAAGATGGTCAAACTGGGTTCTTAGTGGAACCCGGGGATCCCTTAGAAATGGCTGTCAAGATGGAATTGTTGCTATCGAGGCCAGATATTAGAGAAACAATGAGTGGGGCCGCTGCAGAAGATGCCAGGCGTCGTTTCTGCCAGCTACGAATGTGCGAGGATTATTTAAACTTGTATAGAGAAGTGATCGACTCTTGGATAACCAATAAAAGAAGAGGCAATGGCTAACAATTTTAATGAGATTCCTAGCCCTCCAAATGGGCAAAAAGGCTGGCCATGGGAAGTTACCACCTCCTCCTCTATTGCCGACAACAAAAACTTTCCAAAAATTACAGTAATCACTCCATCTTTTAATCAGGGCGAGTTTTTAGAAGAGACTATTAGATCTGTCTTGTTGCAGCAGTACTCAAACCTTGAATACTTTGTGATTGATGGTGGCAGTACAGATAACAGTATAGAGATTATTCGAAAATACGAACGGTGGATCACTTGGTGGGTGAGCGAACCGGATCGAGGGCAGGCCCATGCGATCAATAAAGGCTTTGAACGGTGTACTGGTGATTTAGTAGGATGGATCAACAGCGACGATATGCTTTTGCCGGGGTCTTTAATGGATTTGGGGATGGCTTATGTAAAGACCCCAGGTTCGCTTTTGTTGGGCAACGTTGTTGACTTTTCATCAGATAATGGAAAAACACGCATCGTCAGGCAAAAAAAAGTAAGTGGTTTTAGAATGGTTTACCCAGAAGTATTTGGTGTAACATGGCATCAGCCAGGTGTATTTGTTCCATCAAACCTCATAAAAGGTGGTGAATTCCTAGATGTGACTTTGCGGTACTTGTTTGATCAGGATTGGATGTGTAGATTGCTTCGAAAGGCGGACGTAAAATATTTAAATAAATCACTTGCAATGTTCCGTCGACACCCACACTCAAAAACAGTCGGCGAAAACACCTTGTGGTTGCCCGAGATAGAAGCTGTGATTCATCGATACTGGGATGAGATTCCACGTGAAAACCAGAATGAGGTTCTTGCGTTCTTCGAAATTCAGAAGGCCGCTGTACAACTAGGGGCAAAGAATTGGAATAGACAATCAGGTGTTTCCCATTTGCAGAAAGCATTTTCAATCGACAAAAGGGTTTTATTCAAACCTATTTTCTTTAATTTGTTACTCCGTTGTTTACTGCCCAGAAGATTCCTCATGTGGCTCAGGGCCAAGATATTAAAATAGTGATCAATCCAAATTTTGTTAAACCGGAAATGAATGTTGATCGAGCACCACTCGTTAGTATCATTATCCCTACTTACAATCGTTCTCAATGGCTTACCATAGCGATTGAAAGTGCTTTACATCAAACATATCAGCCAATCGAAGTGATTGTCGTGTCTGATGGTCCGTTGCCAGAAGATACGCGTCATCTGCTGGTTCCATTTAAAAAGATTCGAATAATAGAACAAGAGCATAGAGGCGCCGGTCAGGCTCGAAACACTGGATTCCTTGCTAGCCGTGGTCAATGGATTCAATTTCTGGATGATGATGATTGGTTATTACCAGAAGCTGTAGAGCAAAAAATAATTATTGCTCTTGGATCCCCAGGGGCTGGGATTGTTTACTCTGATATTTTCCTTGCTGAAAAAGATGGCTCGATAATAAGTACGCATTTTCTTGGTTGGAAGCGACCTTTGCCTCAGGGAAATCTGTTTGAACTCCTCGCAAAACGCAATTTTCTCCTTGTTCATTCGCCCTTGTGGCGCCGGGATGTGTTTGAGCAGACAGGCGGTTTTCCGGCACGGACCGGATCTGAAGATTGGGAGGTTCTAGTTTGTGCGGCTGAATTTGCACTTTTTAGTGTTGTGGATAAGCCGCTTGGTGTATACAGGCTTCACCATATGAATATTTCTCTTGACCATGAAAACCAGAGGCTTGGTGATGGGAAGACCCAGCTTTTCATTTCCTCAACCCCTAGTTTTCGAAAACTTGATGGGAATGTAAGGGCAAGACTTCTCATTGGATTTTCATTCCAGCAGTGGCGAGAAGGTAATTCGAAGTTAGGATTAGATTTCTATTCCCAGGCAAAAAGGGCAGATCCACATCATCCATATCTGATAATTTTACGAATTTTGATGTTGCTTGGGAGGCGCATTGTAGGGTGGATGATGAAGATAATCTGGCGTATAAGGAATTGGAAACGGTTTTCCTCAGGCTATTATTTCTTGACGAAATCAAAGTGAGATATTTCCTGAAGCAGGGTGGTCCATGGTCAGTATTTCTGTAATTATAGTGAGCTACAACACAAAGGATTTAATAGTTCAATGTGTTCGCTCGATTATGACCTCTATTAAGCTCGATCAATTCGAAGTGATCCTCGTTGACAATGCCTCAAGTGATGGCACTGTTGAACGGATTCGTCAGGAGTATCCCGGTATGACCATTATTCAAAATGATCGGAATATCGGATATGCAAGTGCGAATAATCAAGGGCTGCGAATGGCACAGGGGAAAATTTTGGTATTGCTGAATTCTGATACGATTGTAAATCCAGACACTTTTTATGAAATCGCCAATGGATTTCAGCGGAACACAAATGCCGGAGCCATCGGTCCCATGTTAATCAATGATGATGGCTCTATACAGCCGTCCTTTGCAAAGTTCCTAACTTTGTGGTCAGAGTTCCTTTTTCAAACTTTTTTATTTAAATTTGTTCCCTCACCATTGGTTTTAGGCCAGAAAATCTTACCTGTACAAGAAGCGCTGTATACCCAATCTCATCCAGTGGATTGGGTGACGGGGGCTTGCTTGGCCATCCGACGGGAAGTGTATGAGCAAGTCGGAGGACTATCAGGCGATCTCTTTATGTACGGTGAGGATATGGAGTGGTGTTGGAGGATCAGAAAGGCAGGCTTTCAAGTGGTGTATTGGCCTGATGCCAGGGTGACGCATCTGTCTGGCCGGTCTTCAAAAAAGAATTACGAGAGTTGGATTCGAAATTACACGTACGGCAATTTATATTTTGCTTATCACAATTTAAAGTATTGGCATTTGCGGTTATTAGGGGCATTGGTGTGCGCAGGATCGCTGTTAAGGATTTCTCTTTGGGGAACCATAGGGTTACTTCAGCCTGATCGGAAAGATGAAATTACTCAACGAGTGAAAGGTTACAAAATCGCTATTGCGCTTGGATTGAAGGCGTTTCTCAAAGGCCAAGTTTAGGTAGATCATCGTTAAAAGAAGAAAAGGTCAATAATGAATATTTTGTATACAGCTACTGCATATCCACCTTCTACAGGCGGCGCTCAATTGCATATTCACCAGATAGCCTTACGGTTAAAAGAAGAGTGCAAGGTCAGGGCTGTATGTTTTTGGGACCAAAATAGAAGTGATTGGCTTCTTGGTACTACATTGAAGTGTGATGAAGTCGATGAAGATTACGAAATTGCGGGCATTAATGTACATAAATTGGGAATATCCAAGACCGAGAAGAAATATCTAGCGCCATGGGTGTTTGTGTATTATCCGTTGATGCAGTTTGCTGTTCCGCCAATCTCAAGAGTGATCCAACACAAACTGATGAGTTTCACGGGCGGAATAGATATAATTCATAATGTACGGATTGGGCGAGAGCCACTGAGTTATGCGTCAATGTACGAGGCTCGTAGAATGGGTATCCCATTTGTAATGACTCCTGTTCATCATCCTCGCTGGAAAGGATTTATGTACCGTACTTACGATAAGCTTTATAGACAAGCTGATGCGTTAATTGCACTTACGAATTCAGAGAAAGAAGGGTTATTGCAAAAAGGAGTTAAAGAAGAGCGTATTTTTGTAACAGGGATAGGACCTGTATTATCAGAAAACCCGGAACCTGAACAATTTATGGCTAAATACGGGATTAGAAAACCCTTTTTATTATTCTTAGGTCAACATTATAAATACAAAGGCTATCAACAAATACTAGAGGCCTCTAAAGAACTATTTAAACATATTCCAGAGATGAATCTCGTTTTTGTCGGTCCTGCAATAAATGATTCGGACAAATTTTTTAAACGATATCCTGATCCTCGAATTAAGCATTTAGGCAAGCTCAGTTTGGAAGAAAAAACTAGTGCACTTTCAGCATGTAACCTGTTATGCGTGCCATCGACACAAGAGAGTTTTGGGGGAGTTTACGTTGAAGCATGGAGCTTTGGTAAACCAGTAATTGCCTGTAATATTCCAGCGGTTTCAGAGGTTGTTGATGACGGAGTAAACGGATACTTGGTTAACCAAAAACCGTCCGAAATCGCAGATCGAGTTATCGACTTAATTGCCGATCCGGATCGTAGCGCTCGATTTGGAGAAGCAGGTAGACAAAAGGTTATTTCTCATTACTCGTGGTCGAAACTGGCAATGCAAATGGAGAACATCTATCAACACGTAATGAGTAGAGCATGATGAGTATCAAGGATCACTCAAATATATTAGGGGTGGCAATCTCAAATGTCAATCCAGTGTTTGTTTTAAGAAAAATTGACAAATGGATCGAGGGTAATACACCGAACTACATTTGTGTTGCGAATGTCCACACGGTGACAGAATGCCAATGGAATCCTGATCTGCGCCGGGTTGTGAACCGCGCTGGGATGGTCACTCCAGATGGCATGCCGCTTGTCTGGGTGAGCCGTTGGATGGGAAATAAACAGGCAGAGCGTGTGTACGGTCCAGATCTGTTACTTAAGGTGTGTGAGAATTCCATTGAGAAGGGATGGAAGCATTATTTCTACGGGGGCGGGCAAGGGGTTGTGGAATTGTTGGTGAAAAATCTTACTAGCCAATTCCCCGGTTTGCACGTGGCAGGAATTGGGACGCCGCCGTTTCGAAAATTGACAGATGCTGAAGACCAGGATGTTGTGGAACGGATCAACTTGGCCAACCCTGATATTGTCTGGGTCGGGTTAGGGATGCCGAAGCAAGAGCTGTGGATGGGGGATCACTTCGGCAGAATCAAAGCCCCTGTCATGATTGGTGTGGGGGCAGCATTCGATTTTCATGCGGGTCTTAAACCTCAGGCGCCAAAATGGATGCAGCAGAATGGTCTTGAATGGCTTTTCCGACTCCTTTCAGAGCCGCGGCGGTTGTGGAAACGCTACTTAATCAACAACCCTGTTTTTATCCTATTGGTCACCCTCCAATTATTGGGAATAAAGAAATACAAAATAGAGAAGTAATCTCGAATGAAATCTGTTTCCCCACGCAACTTTCTCCTGTTTTGGCTGACCTTCCTTTCCCTGGCAGCGCTGATTCTCTTTACCACCCTGATGGACTCCGCGCCGCTCGTGCCCCTCGTCTTCCTTGGGTTGGCAGTCGCATTCGCGGCGCTGTGGCTCGTCCTTCGGACAGGGCAGGGACAGAACATCCCGCATGTTGGCCTATCTTGGGTCTGGTTGATCGGGTTGGTCGCGGCGATTCTCTCCACGCTGCTTTCGCCCAATCCGCGCATGGGCGTGGAGCGCTTGCTTTGGTTGGGAACGGCGGTGTTTGTTTTCTATTTCCTGCTGTGTGTTTTTCGGTCGGACGTGGATGCGCAGCCGGTACTGGACGGAGCCCTGTGGGCGAGCGGCTTTGTGATCCTATCTGCCTGCACAGAGACGACTGCCTGGTATGCCGTTTGGCGTGACATGGTTGGTTCGGCGCAGATCGAGCCCTTGTATCCTTACCGATTTTCCAGTTTGCTCGGTCACGCCAATGTGTACATGGGCTTCGTCAATCTTTGGGCTCCAGTAGCGGTGGGCTCCTTCGTTCAAGCCAGGACGCGCGTCCGGCGCATCTTCCTCCTGCTCTGGCTGGCGCTGTATTTGGTGTCGGTTCCGCTGTCCTCATCGCGAGGAGGCTGGGTCGGCATGGTAACGTGGATCGGTTTGCTCGTGTTGCTGTGGGCACTCACGCAAGCGTGGTTTCCGCGGGTCTGGGCATCGATCAGGCGGCGTTGGATGGCGGCAGTGGCAGCGGCGTTCGTGCTGATGGGGATGGCTGTTGTGGGCTACTTGCTGGTCAGCAAATCGGTGACTTCTCATCCAACCCACGGCAGCAGCTTGTTTGGATCACGGGACGCGTTTGTTCAGGCGGCGCTGCGAGCCTGGCAGATATCTCCCTGGGGTGGCATGGGCCCTGGGCGTTTCGCCTTTGGCTGGCTGGAACAGGCTGGTTCGATTCCGCCGGGTTGGTGGCCTCAGCACTCGCACAACTTGTGGACCCAGGCGCTGGCCGAATTTGGCCCGCTGGGGCTGGTGGGGCTGTGCGCATTATTGTTCGTTGGTGGGCTTAAACTGGGCAGGGCCTGGCGCTCTGCTCCAATGGACCGAAAATGGGCGGCCTCGACGGCAATCGCCGGCTTGGGGGCCTGGTTGGTTCACTCGCTGGTGGATGAGTTCACCAGTTTGACATTTGTCGTCACCAGCCTGGCAATTCTGGCTGCCTATGGGCTGACGCGCGGATTGGACGAAGCCCGCCCTGGCAAGTGGATGCTGGGCTGGCTGCTGCTGCCTCTGGCGCTCCTGGCGGGGGTTGGCGGATGGAGTTTGTGGTCTTCGTACCCGGCCCGGGCAGCGGCGATAGCCGGAGAGCAAGGCCGTTGGTTGGAATCCATTGCGGGTTTCGAAACATCGCTGAATCGCGACCCAACGCTTCCGTTTTATTCATTTCAAACCGGGTTTGCCCGCGCTATGCTCTGGCAGGAAAGCGGAGACGCGCAGAGCCTGACCCTGGCCCGTGAGAGTTTCGTGCGAGGGCTGCGATTGGAAAGCGCGCTGATCGAAATGCCTTGGCGGCGCAAAGAAGATGGGTATGCCTTGTGGTGGGCCAACCTGGCTGTGCTAGACTTCCAGGCGGGGGAGGCGGCCCAGGCCGAGGCGCACATCCGTCGGGCTGTTGCGATCGCTCCAGGGGAAGCCACGTTTCATCTCAATTTGGGCTGGATGATGGAGGCGTGGGGCAGAGAAGACGAAGCCCTTGCCGCTTATGGGAAGGCGTTGGAAATCAAGCCAGAGTGGGCGAGCCATCCATTTTGGCGTGGAAGTAGCCTCCGTGAGCAGGCTGCGCTCGGCGCGGTGGAGCTGGACAAACTGCCTACTAGCTTGTATCTCGATCAGGCGGCGGAGGCCCTGGAGGCGGGTGACTGGACTGGCACACGCCGCGCACTGGCCTTTAGTGCTTTGGCTGGCGAACCTGGCATGGCCCGGTTGGTGCTGGAGACACAATTGGCCCATCAAACGGGCGATGAAGTTGCGGCGTTGGAAGGGCTGCGTACAACGGTAGCTCGCCGTCAATTGAGCGGTGTCTCGGTCCTCAGCTTCAACGAGATTTACGTCCGCAAGCAGTTGCCCATGAATATCGTCCCTGGCTATATCCAGTTGGAAGGGGACTATGGGCAATTTCAGGCCTTAGGGCGCCTTTACGACCTCGAGGCGGAACAGGGCGATTGTGAAGCGGCGGCGCGAACCTGGGCAACCTGGCAACAGGCCTTGCTCGGTTTTGCCCCCCAACCCATTCCCCCCGCGCCGGCCTGTCCTTAAAATCAAACCCCGGCCGGGAATGCTCCAGGCCGGGGTTGAATGGGCTTTAGCTGCGAATTGCTCCGCGCACCAGGCTTTCATCGAAGTACGCTGAGACTTTACCCTCCACTGCATACTGGTAAACCGCGGCGGAGTAGATGCCTTCCAGTGTGGATTTGATCAGGCCAATGATGGAGAAGGCCAGTAGGAGGAGAACCACCACGCCGCCCAGCAGCCACAGGTTGGGTTCGGCGCCAGAGAGGATGAGCAGCACAACTGGGACGAAAATGAGCAGCGCCAGGAAGTAGATGGCGGCGAAAATCCAGCCCAGGCCCAGGCTGCCGACTAGCTGTTCGCCCCAGGTGCGCTTCAGGTAGGTAACGCTGCGCTTGATGGCTTCAATCGGCCCCACATCTTCCAGCGCCAGGATCGGGACGACCAGGTAGGTGGCCAAATTCCAGGCCAACCCGACCAGTGAAGCGATGATCCGCCCCAGGCGGCTCTTGCGGCTCAGGGATTTGAGCAGGACGCCCACGGTGGCAGCGATCAACGCGTAGCCGAGGATGGGGCCGAAGTGCTTGGCGGCAATGCGCAGGCCATCCCCAATGGTGGGGTCGCCGCCGCGCAAACGGATCATGGACGCTCCAACCAGGGCGGTGTTGGCAAAGAAGATGACGGTGTACTGCACAACGTAGAACAGGAACAACACCACGATTCCCGATATCTGCATTCCCCCGGCGACCATCTGGTCGAAGAATCCGGAAAGGAACATGGGCAGCGCAAAGGTGGCCGTGACAATCATCAAACCAATGGAGGAGATGATGGGGAAAATGAGAAGTTCTTTGTCGGCAGCCAACACTTTGAGGCTGGCTTTAAACATATTCCAGGAGTTGGAGAACGTGTTCATGGATTCCTCGGATTATTACGAAAACGGATGGTTTAGTTCGAATCAACCTTGCCGCGCTCCGGCGGCTGGGTATTGAGTCCTTTACCCAATTCCTTCGAGCGCTCGTAGGCAGCCCAGATGGCCCGGGAAATGGCGGTGCGGAAACCGGCTTTCTCCAGGTAATACAGCGCCTCGGCAGAAGTGCCCCCCGGAGAGGTGACCTGGTTGCGCAGTTGGGCCGGGTGGATGCCGTTCTTCTTATAATAAGAAACCGAGCCCAAAATCGTTTGGGTGACTAACTGTTCGGATGTGCGCCGTGAGAAGCCCATGTGGACGCCCGCGTCGATGAGCGCTTCCATGAACAGGAACACATACGCCGGGCCAGAGCCCGAAAGCGCGGTGGCCATATCCAGGTAGGCCTCGTCATCTTCGTAAATTTCTTGTCCGAGCGCCGTGAGCACCAGACGGCCAAATTCCAACTGCTCGTCGCTCACCGAGGGCGATGCCGTCCACAGGCTGATGCCTTCGCCAATTTGCGCGGGGGTGTTGGGCATGGCCCGGATGATCTGATCGTGATTCAGCCCATCCGAGATCTTTTGGATGGTTGCGCCCGCGACGATGGACAGAACCAACGCTGTTTCGGGGATATGGTTCTTCAGACCATCCAGCACACGGTTGATGCGCTGGGGTTTGACCGATAAGATCACCAGGTCGGCATTTTTCACCGCCTGGACGTTATCGCTCAAGGCGACAACGCCGTAGCGCTGGTGCAGTTCTTCGCCCCGTTCAACAATGGGACCGGCGGCAAGAATGCGGTCGGGGGTGGTTATTCCTTTTTGCAGTAGCCCGACGATCAGGGCTTCGCCCATTGCGCCGGGACCAATTAATCCGATGAGTGGTTTATCTCCCATGACTCCCTCCTGGGTGTTATGTTTTGATTTCAGAGCCCCAACGGGCGAAAATTGCGGTAGAAAGCAGGCGGCCAGCGCTTTGATCTTGCAGGGTGACCTCGCCCGCCTGGACAGCCCCGCCTCTTCCGCGCATCATTTCGGCGATCGCATTGTGCAGCGTGACAGCCGAAGCCTTTACGGCATAGGCCGTGAGGATCAAGAAGGTGGGCTGAGGCGCCAGAATTTCTCGGCAGGCAGAAAGCAGCTCGGGGAGTAGTTTATAGAACTCCCAGACCTCACCCTTGGGACCGCGGCCAAACTTGGGCGGGTCAAGGATGATGCCGTCGTAGGTCATGCCGCGCCGGGCATCGCGGCGCACGAACTTCAACGCGTCATCAACGATCCAGCGGATGGAACGGTCCTGCAGTCCGGAGAGCGCCTGGTTTTCGTTGGCCCAGGACACCACTTTGCGAGACGCATCCACGTGGGTCACGCGCGCGCCCGCCTGGGCCGCCGCCAGCGAGGCCAGGCCGGTGTAGCCAAACAGATTGAGCACCTGCAGGGGGCGTCCGGC
Organism: uncultured Anaerolinea sp.; assembly: GCA_964403875.1. Classification (GTDB taxonomy): domain Bacteria; phylum Chloroflexota; class Anaerolineae; order Anaerolineales; family Anaerolineaceae; genus Anaerolinea. Next base: position 20,602 of record CAYOHX010000017.1, read on the forward strand.
GGCACGGATTTGGGCAGCCGTCCAATCCCACTGCGCGGCCTGCTCGGGAAACACGCCCAGATGGCGCGAAGCCGTGGTTTGAACCCAAAATCGCAAGCCTTTGTATTCCATACGCCAGCGCCCAGGGTCGGCCTGACGCCATTCCCAGTGCCCGCCATTTTCTTCGGGCGCGGGAATGAAACGGGCATGGGCCCTCTCCCAGGCACGGGTGGGCAGCGCAGGAGCCCACACAGCTTCGGGTTCGGGGCGCAGCAAAATGTAGGGGCCGAATTGTTCCAGACGCTTGCCATCACCGCTGTCGAGGAGGCGATAGTCGTTCCAGTCGGGTGAGGTGAGCAGGACCAACTGCGGGTGTTGATCACTATTTGTCATTTTGTAGTCTCAATTTAATGAATGCGGTGAGTATATCACAATTTATTGGGGTAAAATGGGTGACAAACTTGGCTCTCCAGGAACCATCGTGGTGAAACCTTACCGCGGTGAACCCAGAGTCTACATATTTTTCTGTTTAGGGGTAATCCATGAGTTGGAACTTTGACGAAATCATCGACCGCAAGTTGAGCGACAGTATCAAATGGAAATATTTTGCCGAAGATGTGCTGCCCATGTGGGTGGCGGATATGGATTTTCGCGCCCCGGACGTGGTCATCGATGCGTTAATGAAGCGCGTGCAGCATGGCGTGTTTGGTTACGCGACTCAGGAAAAGGAAACCGCCGCCGCTATCGTGGATTACCTCCAACAACAGTACGCATGGCAGGTTGACCCTGAAGCGATTGTGTTTTTGCCGGGCGTAGTGGTGGGATTCAATCTGGCCAGCCACGCCCTGGTTGGGGCGGGTGAGGGTATTTTGATCCAACCGCCCGTGTATATGCCATTCTTGGGCACTGCCAAGCATGTTTCCGGCGTATTGCAGGAAGCGCAACTGACCCGTGGGGAGAACGGTCGCTACGGCGTTGATTGGGATGTGTTCCGAGCCACTTTTGCGGAAAACACGCGCATGTTCCTCTTGTGCAGCCCGCACAACCCGGTAGGGCGCGTTTGGACACGGCCCGAGTTGGAGCAGATGGCTGAAGAATGCCTGCGCCGCGGCGTAACGGTATGTTCCGACGAGATTCACTCTGACTTGATTTTCGCGGAGAGCAAACACATCCCGTTGGCATCATTGGACCCAGAAATCGGCAAGCAAACCATCACTCTGATGGCCCCTTCCAAGACCTTCAATGTTCCAGGATTGTATTGTTCTTTTGCGATCATTCCGGATAAAGAGCTTCGTAAGAAATTCAAAGCTGCCCAGCGTGGTGTGGTGGGTGAAAGCAACTTGTTGGGCATGACCGCCGCTGCCGCTGCCTACCGGCACGGCCGGCCCTGGTTGGAGGCTCTCCTGGCCTATTTGCAAGAGAACCGCGACATAACCCGGAATTTCATCCACCAGAATATGTCCGCGTTGAAGATGTCTCCCGCCGAAGCCACCTACCTGGCCTGGATTGATTGTCGGGAAGCGGGACTGGGGGACAAACCGGCTGAATTCTTCCTGAACCAGGGTCGGGTGGCGTTGAACGAGGGGAGTTGGTTTGGATCGGGTGGAGAGGGCTTTGTGCGCCTGAACTTTGGTTGTCCGCGCGTCACGTTGTTGGAAGGACTGGAGCGCATGCGCGCAGCCCTGGCTGCGCGGTAGGGGTTTCCGAGGAGCTGTTTGACTACTGATTCCGTGAAGCAAAAAGGCTGCTGCCTGGCTGGTCTGGGAGTTCTAGCAATCCCGTTGATGTTGGGTGTTGGCGTGGCAGCGCTTTACCTGGCTCTGCGATTGGCGGGGGCAATCTTAATCATTGCCGATCCGCTGGAGAAGGCCGATGCGGTGGTGGTGTTGAGCGGAGGGAACGAGCGCTTGCCCGAAGCAACTCGCTTAATGGGCGAGCGTTATGGTCACTGGCTGATCATCACTGAAACTGGCGAAGTTCGCCCGGGGGTGTTGGGCAGTGATGATTTGCGCGCAGAGGCAAACCGCCTTGGAATTCCCTCTACCTCCATCCTGGTAACCGAGCGAACGGTGACCAGCACGCGAGATGAGGCGGTGGCGGTGCTGCATTTGATGGAGGCGCGCGATTTTTCTTCGTGTATCGTGGTTACCGACCCGTTTCACACGCTGCGCACGCGGGTGGTTTTTCGGGACATTTTCCGAGGTAGTGACAAGCATGTGATGGTGTCCCCGGTTCCAGCATCCTGGTACCGCTCGCGCGATTGGTTCCTTTCGGCGCGGGGATGGCAGTACACCTTGCAGGAGTACTTCAAGCTGACCTTATACCTGTTAGGGTTTCGACTGGATTGATGCGGTGGTTTTAAAACGCAGCAGGGACGTCTCACGACGTCCCTGTTGTTTGTCAGTCCGGACAGGTTATGCCAGGGGGGTGACGTTCGCGGCCTGGAGGCCCTTGGGGCCTTGCTCGACCTCGAATTCAACTTTCTGGCCCTGCTTCAATGAGCGGTAGCCTTCCATGGTGATGGCGGAGAAGTGAACAAACACATCGTCGCCCTGTTCGTCGTCACGGCCAATAAAGCCATAACCTTTAGTAGCATTGAACCACTTAACGGTCCCCACGAAACGATCAGACATTCTTACACACTCCATACATAATTTGGAATTCGACGACGCGGTCTCACCCACAAACCCTTCGTGCCGGACAGGCCTGCAAGCGATTTCAGGCGAATTCACAGCGTCTTGCAACGGGGCAAGGTTATCACGTCTTGGAAATCGTGTCAAGATGGCTGTCTGACAACGTGAAAACCATCGACCTGCCAGGCCAAAGCGATATCCCCGAAGAACCTTGAGGCACAGGAGCAGGGTTCACCCTTATAATGGAATGGTTATGGATGAACGTGGTACTTTCTGGCGGTTCATACCGCATATTCTCCTTCCCTTGATCCTCCTGGTGCTGCTGGACGCTGCCCCTCTTCCACACGCCGTGCGTAGCGGCCTGTTGGAAGGTGAACAGGCCAGAGCTGGCGGGCAGTTTTCACTGGCTGTTTTTCACTTCCGGCAGGTAATGGAGCAGCAGCCCTGGCGGAATGACCTGTGGGAAGACTTGGGCCGGATGGAATGGGCGCTTGGGCAAAAGGAACAAGCCTTGCAGGATTTGGAGCACGCCCGCGGCGCAGGTATGCTCAGTGTCGCAGGCAGGTATCTGCTGGCGCAAGGGTTGGAAGACAGCGAACAGAAGGAAGCCGCTATCCATATTTGGGAGGATTTGGCAGCAACGGGCGCAGGCAGCGAACAGGTTTACCGACACCTGTCGGCTCTTTATCGCGAGTTTGGTCGGGTGGAAGAGGCAACCAAGGCCACCCGCGCCTGGCTGGAATTGGGGCAGGAGAACCCCGAGGGCATCTACCAGTTGGGGCTGCTGCTATCCTTAAGTGACCTGGAAGAAGCTGTCGCTCAAATGGAGGTGGCTGCTTCGCTGGACCCGGCTTATATTCGGGCATCGGAAGCTTTCAAGCGAGCCAGCGGCCTGGCTTTGCTCTCCGATGATGCGGCTTACCGCAACACTCTGGTGGGGCGGGAGTTGGGGGCGTTGGGCGCATGGGATTTGGCGGAGCGAGCCCTCTTGCAGGCTACGGTAGATAACCCGAATTATGCGGAAGGCTGGGCGTTTTTGGGTGAGGCGCAAGGGCAGTTGGGCAAGGATGGATTGGCAGCGCTGCAGCGGGCTGAACAAATCAATCCGGATTCCGTGCTGTCGCAGGCATTGCTGGCCCTCTACTGGTCCCGCGCCGGGGCGGTGGACCAGGCTCTGGCGCATTTATCCAGGGCTGCCGCGCTTGAGCCGCGGCAGGCGGTCTGGCAGATCGAACTAGGCGCGCTGACAGCTCGGAAGGGGGATTTGATTGCGGCGAAAACCTATTATGTGAACGCGGCGGAATTGGAACCAGGCAACGCGCAGGTCTGGTTGGAGCAATCGCGTTTCAGTTTGCAATACAACGTGGATTTGAAAGGCTTTGGCCTGGAAGCCGCGCGGGAAGCGTATCGTTTATCGCCAGACAACGCTGAGGTGCTGGATGGGTTAGGCGCGGTGATGCTGGGGTTGGGCGATCTGACCTCCGCGGAACGTTTCTTGCAACAAGCTCTTTCAAAGGATGCTGGCTTGGCCTCAGCCCACCTTCACCTGGGACAAATCTATTTGATCCAGGCGAAAAATGACCTGGCGCGCGCGAGTCTGCTTCGGGCGGTTGACCTGGACGCGAGCGGCAGCGCCGGTATACTGGCCCAGAGGCTGTTGGACCGGCACTTTCCATAAATCAACATGAATATGACAGGCTGAATGTTCTCATATTTGAGAATTGAAATCCCCCGCCGAATTCTTTGTTTCCTGGGGAACAGCTTGAGGAGCTTGATATGAGAAAACGGTTCACATTCATCGGGTGTATGGTTTGGATCGGGTGGATTTGCGCGGGTTGCGGCCCACTGCCCTCCGTGGAAACCGTTGCGCCCAGGCCCGAGTCGGGCACGGTGCTGTTTCAGGATGATTTTTCGGTGACGCCGGGCAGTTGGGGCACGTGGAGCGATGAAGGCGCTGTGATTACTTATGAGGGTGGCGGGCTGCGTATTTTGGTCAACGAGGCGCACTATGACTTTTGGTCGGTGGCCGGGCAGACTTTTTCGGATGTGCAGGTCGAGGTGGACGCCACGCGCATTGGCGGCCCCACCGATAATGATTTCGGGCTGGTGTGCCGCTACTTGGACGCCGAGAACTTCTACATTTTCTTGATCAGCAGCGATGGGTATTACGGCATTGCAAAATTGAAAGACAATCAGCATAGCCTGATTGGCATTGACCAGTTACAATATACCTCTGCGATCACACCCGAGCAGCCAGTGCATCGCATTCGGGCCGATTGCCAGGGCCAGACTCTACGTTTATATGTGGACGGCAACTTACTGATGGAAGCGCAGGATGCCGATTTTAGCACGGGCGATGTTGGGGTGCTGGCTGGCGCTTATGCTACACCGGGCGTGGATATTCTGTTTGATAATTTTGTGGTGAAACAACCTTAACGGATGAAGATATTTTTAGACTCGGTCGGTTGCCGACTGAATCAAAGCGAAATTGAACAATTTGGTAGGCAGTTCCGAGCGGCGGGCCACACCCTGGTGGGCAGCGCCGCCGAAGCGGACCTGGTGGTGGTAAACACCTGCGCGGTCACCGCGGCGGCCTCGTCGGATTCGCGTTCGCGGGTGCGTCAGGCGGCTCGCCTGGGCGGCGCGGGCATCGCCGTAACCGGCTGCTGGGCCACCCTGGAACCGGCGGCTGCCGCGGGTTTGCCAGGCGTCACCCACGTGGTGGGCAACTTGCGCAAAGACAGCCTGGTGGCGGATGTGTTGGGCGTGCCTGCCGAGGTGTTCGACCTGGAACCGTTGGCGCGCGAACCGCTGCCTGGGCTGCACCTGCGCACGCGGGCGTTCATCAAGGTCCAGGATGGCTGCGACAACCACTGCACCTTTTGCGTGACGCGCATCGCTCGCGGGCCCGGACGCAGCCGCTCGTTGGAGGAGATCCTGTCGGACGTGAATGGGGCTCTGGCAGGGGGAGCCCAAGAAGTGGTGCTGACCGGCGTACACCTGGGCTCGTGGGGGCAGGATTTTTCGGCTTCCGCGCACCTGTACGATCTGGTGCGGATATTGTTGGAGCGCACGGAGACGCCTCGCTTGCGGCTGAGCTCCTTGGAACCCTGGGATTTGGACGAGCGCTTCTTCTCGCTGTGGGAAGATCCGCGTCTGTGTCGACACCTGCATCTGCCCTTGCAATCGGGCTGCGCGGACACACTGCGACGCATGGCTCGCAACACCACCCCGGATGCCTATGCTCGCTTGCTGGAGCAGGCTCGCCGGACAGCTCCGGAGATGGCTATCACCACGGATGTGATTGTGGGTTTCCCTGGAGAGAGTGAAGCGGAGTTTGCCCAAAGCCTGGATTTTGTCCAGAAGATGAATTTTTCGGGGGGGCACGTTTTCAGTTATTCGCCACGCAGTGGCACCCCGGCAGTGAAACTTCCCGGCGGAGTGGCTTCGGCAGTCAAGAAACAACGCAGCGCGGCCATGCGAGCGGCATTTGCGGAAACAGCGGCCAATTATGCCCGGCAGTTTGTGGGCAGCGAACTCGAAGTGCTGTGGGAGTCCAGCGATTCATACGGCCCGGACGGCTGGCGAATGCACGGTTTGAGTGATAACTATTTGCGGGTATCGTCTACGGCCCCAGAGAAACTGTGGAATCGGGTCAACCGCGTGCGGATCGAGACGGTGGAGGGGGAAGGTCTGCGCGGGCAGATTGTGAACTAGGCTAGCCCCACAAATGCAGCGCGCCGAAGATGAAGGCTGCGCCCAGGGCAGAACCTGCCACTACCTGTCCGAAGGTGTGTCGGTGGAGGCGCAGACGTGACCAGGCCACCAGCGGAATGATGAGCAAGAGCGGCAGGCCGCCAGAGCCCAGCAGTTGCCACGAAAGCACGGCAAAACTGGCTGTGCCGGCCGCATGCGCGCTGATTTTCCAGCGGGTGTTGATGAGGAACAGGGTCAAACCCTGGCCCACCGCCGCCCCAGAGAGCACCAGGAACATTTGCGGCGCGCCGCCCACACTCATTACCACCCAAGTCAATGCACCGCAGCTCAGGCTGATCACGTAGGGCCAAAAGCGTTGTTTACGAACGTAGACGTCGAAATCGGTGATCTTGCCTTGGCGCAGAAGCCAAACAATGAACAGGGTAGGAACCAGGATGGTAAACCCGACCAGGAAGCCCGCCCAGCCCCAGGCGCCGGAAGTGGCGGAACGCGCCGCGGTGAGCGCGGTGCAGATGACCGCCAGGAGCGGCGGGCTGGCCAGCCGAGATACCCAGCGAGCAACCACGCGGTCGCGTGTTACCGGCAGGCTGGGCAGAACATGATCTTGGGTTGGAGGAGTAGGGGAGGTTTCTAGCGCCATACGAATACTATAAGTGAGGAGCGTTAAGAACAAGTTGTCAGACCGTTAAGAAACGGATAAGAATCAGACTTGTTTGGATAAATATGAAACTATTATACGGAGTTCTTTTGTGATTCGGGATCGTTTGTAATGCAATTGTATGGAATCAGTAAGGAAATTGAGCGAATTCTAAGCATGAGTACGGCGCAGCCGCGCTCTTGTCAAAAATTGAAGCTGCTCAGACCCTGGCAGAAAAGTCCCGAATTCGGCCTCTTTCCCCAAAGGGATGAGCAGTAATGATTATTTGGGTCATTGGGAACTGGCGTGGTTCATCACGGCAATTCCCAGAGTACCGATTATTCTGTTAGAAGCCCAGATCCTGTATCATTTTACGCAACAGGTTGGCTGAGTTGCGCAGGCCGAGTTGTTCTTCGGTGTTGAGTTTGAGGCGCAGAACCTGTTCGATCCCGCCGCGATCGACCACGCTGGGCAGACTGAGGCACACGTCGTTGATGCCGTAATACTCATCGATATAGCTGGAAACGGACAGCACTGTGCTCTGGTCGCGCAGTATGGCTTCCACAATGCGCAGCAGACCCATACCTATGGCATAGTAGGTAGCGCCTTTGCGCTCGATGATGTGATAAGCGGCGTCGCGAGTCTGTTGGAAGATGTCCTGCAGGTCAGCTTCGATACAGTGCAGGTTGTTTTGCTCGCAGTACACCGGCAGGCGCATTCCGGCGATGTTCGCCAGAGACCAGACCGGCACTTCGCTGTCGCCGTGCTCGCCGATAATGTAAGCATGCACGCTGCGGGCATCGACTTGAAAGTATTGACTGAGCAGATAGCGGAAACGGGCTGTGTCGAGGATGGTACCCGAACCGATGACTCGCTCGCGGGGCAGGCCAGACATCTTCCACGAGGCGTAGGTGAGCACGTCTACCGGGTTGGTGGCGATGAGGATGATACCGTTGGGATTGGTCTGGGCGATTTGGGGAATGATGGAGCGAAAAATCTCCACATTGCGCGCGGTAAGGTCCAGGCGGGTTTCACCGGGGCGTTGAGCGCTGCCCGCGGTGACTACAGTGACCGCGGCGCCAGCACAGTCGCTATAATCGCCGGCCCAAACGCGCGCGGGACGGGCCAGTGGAACCGCATGGTTGATGTCCATTGCTTCGCCTTCCGCTTTTGCGCGGTTGGCGTCGATCAGGACAATCTCGCTTGCCAGCCCGCTTTGCAGCAAGGAGTAGGCAAACGTTGCGCCCACAAAACCCGCCCCGACGACAACTACTTTTACCGGGCGGTGCAGATCTTCTCCGGGCATGGGGGAAACGTTACGGGAGAGAGCTGCGGGATTACTCGTCAGTTTTTTCGACGTTCTCGACCTTCTCGACCTTGGCTTCCTCTTTGTCTTCTTTCGACTTGAGGCCTTCGCGGAACGAGCGGATACCATTGCCAAGTTCACCGGCAATCTTGCCGATGCGGCCAACACCGAAGAGCAGGATCACGATCACGAGGATAATCGCGAGTTCGGGGACTCCCAATTTCAGAGGCATAGACTCTCTCCTTTTGTAATTTGGGTTTACGAAACCCAATCAAGTGGTGTGATTATAACCGATTTTTGAGCGCCGAAACGGCAATCCCGGCGCGGGCGGAGGAAAAATTTCCTTTGACAAATTGGATACTTCGTAGTAAGATAGCACCGCGATGGCGAGGTAGCTCAACGGTGGAGCAGTGGACTCATAAGCCATTGGTTGTGGGTTCAAATCCCACCCTCGCCACAAGTTATTCCCAGCAGAGTGAGAGGCATCAGGCCCCTCACTTTTGGTTTAAACCGGTTCTCTGGGAGTTCACCACGCCAATTCCCAATGACCTTTAAACTTCATTTGAATTCCCTATAATTTTTATATATAATATCTCTATCCTGTCGGCTGGATGGGCATTGTGCTTAAAAAATCTGGGTGGTTCGTTCTCCTCTTTTCCCTGTTGTTCTTTACCGCTTGCGCCCGGCAGGAGACGCCTACCCAGGCTCCACCCACCGCTCTGCCCACCCCGGCACTCTCGACGCAAGCCCCAACGGCAACTCCCGTGCCAACCGCTGCGCCTACCGAGGTTCCCACGCTTGTGCCGACCGAGGCCCCCACGGAAGCCCCTACCGAAACCCCTTCCGAGCCAGGCCTCACCCCTGAAGTCACCCCCGAACCGACCGAGGCTGAGGCAACCGAAGCGGCCCCAACCGGTTGTGTCAACAAGGCTGCTTATTATGGGGATGTGACCATTCCGGATGACACGGCCTTTAAGCAAAACATACCTTTCACAAAGACCTGGAAGATTCGCAACGAAGGCGACTGTGTTTGGGATGGGTACAAACTCGTCTTCGCGGGCGGGGCTTCGCTGGATGGACCGCTTTCAAATCCCTTGCCGGTGATTCAACCCGGCGAGATCAGGGATGTCTCGGTAGAGATGAAATCACCGCCCCAGGGCGGGTTGTTCACCAGCTATTGGGAACTGGAAGATGCCGCGGGCAATCGCTTCGGCTTCAACGCCAGCGGCAAGGACCTGATTTGGGCCCAAATTTCGGTGAGTTGGTATGCTGAAGGCGGGGGCGGGCCGCTGGTTCCGGTGACGGAAGGCTGCGCTCCACCTGTAGATGAGACCTTTGAGGCTGCCATCCTGACACTGGTCAACGAGGCCCGCGCCCAGGAGGGGCTGCCCGCCCTGGCGTTGAACAGCGCCCTCACCGCGGCAGCCCGCGCCCACAGCACTGACATGGCCTGTTATGGAATCCGCGACCACACCGGTTCGGACGGCTCGAACTGGTACCAGCGTATCGCGGCGCAGGGTTATGTGCCGGGTTATGCGGGGGAGAATATTTATTACGGTCATCCCGATTTCGGCGCGGACGCGCTGGGGACTTTTACCTGGTGGATGGGCAGCACAGTGCATCGCAATAATATTCTAAGCAGCAAAGCCACCCAGGTTGGCATTGGGCACGTGGACGAGATCGGTGGGGATGGGTGGGGGTTCACGACGCTGAACATTGCCCGGCCTTAGCCCGCGGTGAATTCTGATATACTTTGCTTATGGAACGCCGCCTATCCCCGATCACGCTGCGGGAGATTGCTTATAATGAAGCCGGGCTAGATTACCATTACAGTCCGCACAGCCACAATGCCTACCAGTGGTATTGTGTGATTTATGGCGGCGTGGACCACAGTGTGGATGGACAGGTCTACAGCCTGTCGCCCGAAGAATCGCTGCTCATTCCGCCGGGGGTTATGCGTTCGCCTTGCGCCCGCGACAAAGCTCCGGCTTATCTGTTCGCGGTGTTCGACAACCACGGTTTGCAAATCGATCCGATGTGTGGGCGGGTGCTGCCCACTCCGCGCGACCTGCTGCCCGATTTGCACGCGCTGGCCCGCGAACTGCGCCGCCCTGAAGCCAACACCCACGAGATGGTCGAGGCGCTGTTGGTGCGCCTGCTGATTGGACTGGGGCGGGTGGTGGCCCAGGAGGAGCGGGCCAACCCGGCGCGGACTTCGGCCTTGAACATCCTACCGCAACAAGAGGTGGTCGAGCGCGTGGAGGCTTTCATGCGCCGCAACATCCAGCAGGATTTGTCCCGCCAGGAGCTGGCCGATCTGGTGCATCTTTCGCCTGCCCATCTGGCGCGTATTTTCCAGCAAGCCACCGGGCGCACGCTGATCTCGCGGCTGCTGGAGCTGCGCATGGGGCAGGCCAAGCAACTGCTGCTCAACAGCACCCTATCGATCACCGAAGTGAGCCTACAAGTGGGTTATCACTCGTTCAGCCATTTCAGTCGCGCTTTTAAAGAAGCAGTCGGTGTCTCGCCTTCGGATTATCGCCGCTCGGGGGGCAACACATGGCGAAAGCCAGTGTAGCACATGGCGAAGGCCAGTGTAGCACGTGGCGAAGGCCAGAAGGTGCTTTGGTAAGGATCGGGGTATTGGTTAATTACAATCTACCCTCACCCGCGCCGTCAAAGCCCGGCGCGACCTCTCCCGAGGGGAGAGGTGAAGAAAATATAGCGGGAATTGAAAAGGGCTAAACTCCGGGGAGCAGAGGGGTAGGTCGGGGAAATTTCGTTTGCCTCGCGCAACTTTATGCGCGTTTGGGGCAATTGATGATTCTCGCTTTGTAGTATAGTTAGGATAAGCCATCCTAATTTTTTCATTAATTACAGGAGAATTTCATGAGCGAGCGAAAGGTCAACCTGGCGATCATTGGCGTCGGTTCGATGGGCGGTACGCACGTAAAAGATCTCATTTCGGGACGAGTGTCTAATGCGCAGTTGATCGCGGTATGCGATATTGATCAGGCGCGAGCCGATCGCTTTGCCGCCGAGGCAGCGGTTCCGGCCTATTACGATTACCGCGATTTGCTGTCCATGAAAGGGCTTGACGGTGTGATCATCGCCACGCCACATTACGCCCATACTCCGATCAGCATCGATTTTCTACGAGCAGGCACACACGTGATGACCGAGAAACCGGTGGCGGTGCATGTCAAGGATGCCCGTAAGATGGCCGCGGCTTACGAAGAAGCCAAAAAACAGTTCCCAGACCTCAAATTCGCCATCATGTTTCAACAGCGCACCTACGGTTTCTGGCGAAAGATCAAAGAGATGATCGACGGAGGCGAGTTGGGCCGTCTGATGCGAGCCACCTGGATCATCACCGATTGGTACCGCACCCAGTCATACTATGATGGCGGCGGGTGGCGGGCCACGTGGAGCGGCGAGGGCGGCGGTGTGCTGCTCAATCAATGCCCCCACAACCTGGACCTGTTCCAATGGTTCGTGGGCATGCCCAAACGGGTGGCGGGTTTTGCCCACATTGGCAAGTATCACAACATCGAGGTGGAAGACGAGGTCACCGGCTACTTTGAGTATGAGAACGGCATGGTCGGCCACTTCTTGACCACCACGGCCGAATCGCCGGGGACCAACCGCCTGGAAATCATCGGCGAAAAGGGAAAGCTGACGTTTGAGGACGGCAAACTGCTTTTCGACCGAAACAAGGTCTCGATGTTGGAGGATATTCGCGTTTCGAACAAGCCGTATGATAAAGTGGACCATGCTCTGGAAGAGGTGTCCTATACGCATCACGGCGAGTTCGGCCACCGCTTCATGCTGGAGAACTTTGCCTCTGCGATTCTGGAAGGCGCCCCGCTCATCGCCCAGGCTCCGGAGGGCATAAACTCGCTGACCCTGAGCAACGCGGTAATGATGTCTACCTTCTTGGGCAAGACCATCGATCTGCCTTTTGACGAAGATGCTTACGAAGCCAAATTGATGGAGTTAGCCGCCTCTTCCACCTATCAGAAGGTGGTCCGCGAAGGCGAAGAAAAGGATATGTCGAAGTCCTTCCGATAAAAAGCGAGGCGCGATGAAAATCAGTTTCATGACCCTGGGCTGTCCTCAGTGGGACCTGGATACGATTTGCCGGCGAGGGCGCGAGTACGGGTTTGACGGCGTCGATTTCCGGGGATACCTGGATGCGATTGACATCACCACGCTGCCCATGTTCACCAGCGGGGTGGCGGCCACGCGGCGACAATTGGACGAAGCCGGTCTGGCGGTGAGCGCGGTGAGCTCAAGTATCACTGTTTGCGCGGCGGAACGGCGCGATGTCAATCTTGAAGAAGCGCGCCGCACTATTCCGGTGGCTTTGGCGTTGGGCGCAAAAAACGTGCGGATTTTTGGCGGCGGCAGTCTGGAGGCTAGCACGCGCGAAGAGTTGGCCCGGGTGGGGCGCGAATGTATCGAGTCCATTCTTGCATTAGATGGCGCGCAGGAGCTGCACTGGCTGTTCGAAACGCACGATCTGTGGATCAAATCCACCGATTGCACGTTGCTGCTGGATGCCATCCCGAACCCGGCCTTTGGGGCACTGTGGGATATGGGACATACCAGCCGGGTGGGCGGGGAGAACCCCGCTGAGACATATACTGCGATTGGCCCGCGGGTGGGGTACACCCATGTTAAAGACGCTGCTTACGATCCCGCGCACCCTCAGGCGATGCAAGACGGCTGGCGTTATGTGTTCCCGGGAACGGGCGTGCTGCCGCTGGCTGAATCCATTCATCTGTTGAAGGCGAACGGTTATGATGGTTGGGTGCAATTTGAGCATGAAAAGCGTTGGCACCCCGAACTGGCTGAACCGGAAGACATTTTCCCGGCGTTTGTGGCCTGGGTAAGAGGAGTGCTGGGATGAGCGCAGCCTGGAACTTGCCTGAGAATCGCTATTTTGATCCCGAGCCCTCGGTGCAGCGAGAGGCGTTGGAGATTTTTGCCGAGATCGAAAAGTTGCCCATCGTCAGCCCGCACGGGCATGTGGACCCGCGCCTGTTCTCCGATCCGCGGGCCAGCTTCGGCAGCCCCGCCGATTTGCTGATCATCCCCGATCACTATGTGTTTCGTATGCTCTACTCGCAAGGGGTGGCGCTGGAAAGTCTGGGCGTTGCGCGCCAGGACGGCGGCCCGGTGGAAAGTGACCATCGCAAGATCTGGCAGCGCTTTGCCCAGCACTTCCACCTGTTCCGAGGCACACCTTCGGGCATGTGGCTGGCTTACGAATTCAAATTCATCCTCGGCGTAGACGAAGTGCTGGATGGAGAAAACGCTCAGCGGATCTATGACCAGATTACCGAAAAGCTGGCTTCCCCCGAATTCCGCCCGCGGGTGGCCTTCGAGCGGCTGAACATCGAGGTGTTGGCAACCACCGACGCTGCTTCCGACTCGCTGGCGGCTCATGCGGCCATGCGGCAGTCGGGCTGGCGCGGGCGCGTCATTCCCACCTTCCGCCCCGACGCGGTGGTGAATTTGGATACCGAGGGCTGGGCGGGCCAGTTAGATGCGCTGCGTAAAGCTAGCGGCGTGGATGTGCAGGATTATGCCTCCTTCCTGGCGGCGTTGGAAAACCGGCGTGCTTTCTTCAAACAGATGGGCGCCACCGCTACCGATCATGCGGTGGTGGTTCCGCGGCTGGAGGAACTGCCCGAGCCCGAAGCGCGGGCCATTTTTGGCAAAGCGCTGGCGGAGGGCGGCGTGAGCGGCGCAGAGGCGGCGCGTTTTACCGGTCACATGCTGGCGCAGATGGCGCGGATGAGCTGCGAGGATGGGCTGGTCATGCAACTCCACCCCGGCTCGTACCGCAACCACAACCCGCGCGTGTTCAGCATGTTCGGACGCGACAAGGGGTTCGACATTCCCGTCCAGACCGAGTACACGCATAACTTGCGCCCGCTGCTGGAGCAATATGGCGACGACCCGCGCTTGCGGTTGATTTTGTTTACTCTGGATGAAACGGCCTACTCGCGCGAGTTGGCCACCCTGGCTGGGGCCTATCCGGCTCTGCGCCTGGGCCCGCCGTGGTGGTTCCATGACAGTTGGAACGGCATGCGCCGCTACTTTGACCAGGTGATGGAAACCGCTGGGATCTATAACACCGCGGGCTTCAATGACGATACGCGGGCCTTCCTGTCTATTCCGGCGCGTCACGATGTGTGGCGGCGGGCGGCGGCAAACTGGCTGGCTGGGCTGGTGGTGCGCGGTGTTGTCGGCAAGGGTGATGCGCGCGAAATGGCGCAGGAAATGGCTTACCGGCTGCCCAAACGAGCCTACCGTCTGGAGTAGATTCCCCGGAGCCTGTGGCTCCCAATTCTTCTACCGCGTTCCCCCTACCACTGGAGGTGTCTTTTGAATCAAGCGTATCTTATCAATTTGTTTTCCCTACAAGACAAGGTTGCCGTCGTGACTGGCGGGGCGGGCATTTTATGCGGGGCCATGTGCGTGGCGTTAGCCCAGGCCGGCGCCAAAGTGGCCGTTCTGGATTTGCGCCTCGAAAAGGCTCAGGAAACCGTGGATCAGATCCTGGCGTTGGGCGGCGCCGCGGTGGCGGTGGCGTGCAATGTGCTGGAAAGGGACAGCATTGAAGCCGCCTGCCAGGAGGTGCTGGCTCATTACGGCAAGATAGATATTCTGATCAACGGGGCCGGAGGCAACCGTCCGCAGGCGACCACCTCAACTGAGCGCAGCTTCTTCGATTTGCCCGGCGATGCGGTGCGCTCGGTGTTCGATTTGAATTTTCAAGGCACCTTCCTGCCCAGTCAGGTCTTTGGCGCGCAAATGGCCAAACAAGGCGAAGGTGTTATTCTCAACGTATCTTCGATGAATTCATTCCGCCCCTTGACGCGCATCCCGGCTTATTCGGCGGCCAAGGCGGGCGTATCCAACTTTACCCAATGGCTGGCGGCGCACCTGGCGATGGAATATTCGCCCAAAATCCGCGTCAATGCCATTGCGCCGGGATTCTTTCTCACTGACCAGAACCGCTTCCTGGTGACGGAGGAAACAACGGGTGCGTTGACCCCGCGTGGAAAGACCATTGTCTCGCATACACCGGCAGGCCGCCTGGGCGACCCAGAAGACTTGTTGGGGACAGTCTTGTGGCTGGTTTCTCCGGCCTCGGCCTTTGTCACGGGCGTGGTCGTGCCCGTGGATGGTGGTTTTAGTGGATTCAGCGGCGTATAAATTTGAATGGAGGAAATGCAATGACCCATATCCCTGATGCGGCCAAACCTTTGGTAGATTTTAAAGCGGAGAAAGCTTTCTTCGTCGGCATCGATTCGGACGGCTGCGCGTTCGACACGATGGAAATCAAGCATAAAGAGTGTTTCTGCCCCGAAATCATCCGACACTGGAACCTGCAAGCCGTGTCCAAGTATGCCCGCGAGGCCGCCGAATTTGTGAATCTGTATTCGAAGTGGCGCGGCATCAATCGCTGGCCCGCCCTCATGATGGTGTTGGACCTGCTGCGCGAGCGGGCCGAGGTTCAGGCGCGGGGGGTGGAAATCCCTCAGGCCGAAAAGGTGCGCGAGTTCATCTCCTCTGGATTTGCTCTCAGCGACAGCGGTTTGAAGAAGTACATGGCCGAGCATGCCGATCCCGAACTGGAGCAGGCTCTGGCCTGGACAACCGCGGTGAACCAGCAAATCGCCGACATGGTGCACGGCGTGCCGCCCTTCCCCTTTGTGCGCGAGTCGCTGCAAATGATGAAGGCTGAAGCCGATTTGATGGTGGTTTCGGCCACGCCCACCGAAGCCCTGGGCCGGGAGTGGAAAGAGCACGACATCGCTCGTTATGTGCGATTGATCTGCGGGCAGGAGATGGGCAAAAAGGAAGATCACCTGGCTCTGGCGGCCAAGGGCAAGTATATCGATGGTCATGTGCTGATGATCGGCGACGCGCCGGGTGATCTGAAGGCTGCCCGTTCGATTGGGGCATTGTTCTTCCCCATCAACCCTGGAGAAGAGGAATCTTCGTGGGAGCGTTTCTTCCGCGAGGGCTACGCTCGTTTCCTGGGTGGAACCTATGCCGGGGCTTACGAAGCCGCATTGATCGCCGACTTCGACAAGCGCCTGCCCGATACACCCCCCTGGAAGAAATAACTATGGATGCCGAATTTCGCCGAAAGATGCTGGCGGGGGAATTGCTGCTGGGGACTGTCCTGGGCATACCCTCGCCCGAGTTGGCCGAAATCTGCGCCGGGGCCGGATTGGATTGGCTCTTCGTGGATATGGAACATGGGCAGATCGATGGCCTGTGCTTGCAGCGCATTGCCCAAGCCACCCAGGGGAAATGCGCCTGTCTGGCGCGGCTGCCGGTCAACGAAGACATCTGGTTCAAGAAGGCCTTGGATGTGGGTGTCGCCGGAGTGATCGTCCCCTTGGTGAACAGCGCCGAGGATGCGCGCCGGGCTGCCGCCTCCAGTAAGTACCCGCCGATGGGCACGCGCAGCGTGGGACTGGCGCGGGCGCATGGTTACGGACCGGGTTTCAAAAACTATGTGGAGCAGGCCAATCAAAACACCACCCTGCTTGTCCAGATCGAGCATATTCGCGCGGTGGAAAACCTGGAAGAGATCATCGCCGTGCCCGGCGTGGATGGCGTGTTGGTGGGGCCGTTTGACCTTTCGGCCAGCCTGGGCGTGCCGGGTCAGGTGGAAGATGCGCGGGTGACCGCGGCTATCGATCGGGTGGCGCAGGTTTGCCTTTCTCGAGGTACCGCCTTGAGTATTTTTGCCGGAGACCTGGCGTTTGCACGGCGTTGGGTGGCTCGCGGCTTTCACATGGTGGCCGTCACCAGCGATATGACGCTGTTTGGCCAGGCAGTCAGAAGGATGATCCGCGATATGAATGAGGCATAAATGATTGGTCTTGAGAAGGCGGATGGATTTTTGAGCGAGCAAGAGATGGCCGGGGTGGTGCGCGACGGATTGGGCGCGCTGCCGCTGGATGGAAAGCGCGTGCTGGTCATCATCCCTGATGGAACCCGAACCATGCCGATGCCTTTCATGTTTCGACTGCTGCAAGAATCTCTGCTAGGAAGGGCGCGGGTGCTAGATTTCATCGTGGCGCTGGGCACACATGGCCCGATGGATGACGCGGCTTTGAGCAAGTTGGTGGGTGTTCCGGTGAGCGATGGGCAGGCTGGAGCCAGCCACATTTATAATCACCTGTGGATGAATCCGGAGACCTTTGTGCATTTGGGCGCCATTCCGGCAGCGGAAATTGGACGGTTGAGCGGAGGGCTGCTGGAAATGGACGTGCCTGTCACCCTCAACCGTATTGTGTTGGATTACGACTATCTATTGATCTGTGGCCCGGTGTTTCCGCACGAAGTGGTGGGATTCTCGGGCGGAAATAAGTACCTGTTTCCTGGAATTGCCGGAGCGGAAATCATTAACTTCACCCACTGGTTGGGGGCTTTGATGACCAACTACCGCATCATCGGAGCGGGTTACACCCCGGTGCGAGCGGTGATTGACCAGGCGGCGGCGTTTGTCCAACGGCCAATGGCTTGCCTGGCCCTGGTTGTGAGTCATGGAGGCACGCATGGGGTATTCTGCGGCACACCCCAGGAGGCCTGGGTAGCGGCCTCAGCGCTTTCAGCGAAAAAACACATCCTCTACCTGGAAAAACCGGTGCGCCGGGTGCTGTCGATCATGCCGCATCTGTACGATGATCTGTGGACCGGGGCCAAGGGCATGTATAAGATGGAGCCTGTGATTGCGGATGGCGGCGAGGTGGTGATCTACGCGCCGCACATCAGCGAAGTGAGCTACACCCACGGGTCGATTCTGGACGAAGTGGGTTACCACACCCGGGATTACTTCGTCAAACAATGGGAGCGTTTTAAGGGTTATCCGTGGGGCGTGCTGGCCCATTCTACGCACGTGAAGGGCATGGGCGAGTATGATGCTGCCACTGGCGTGGAGCGCCCGCGTATCCAGGTGACGCTGGCCACTAGCATTCCCGAGGAGCGCGCCCGGCGCATCAACCTGGGGTATCTCGACCCGGCCACAGTTAAGGTCGAGGAATGGCAGGGGCGCGAGGACGAGGGCATCCTGGTTGTCCCCCGAGCCGGCGAGATGCTGTATCGGTTGAAAGAGAAATAAGGAAGGCCAATCGATGTAGGTTGGGTTGAGCGGGATGAAGCAAGATTAAATTTTCTGGTCATCGAAGCGAACCCCAACATTCCGAAGTTGTGTCGGGTTTCGGGGCAGTTGATGGGTGATCTAAGGATCGAGATACTGTCCCTCAACCCGACCTGCAAAAAGCAAATGCAAGAAAAGTTTTGGTCATGGTCGGAGGTTTTCAATGGAAAAGGCAGCAATTGGCGTGATTGGTCTGGGCGTGATGGGACACAACCTGGCTCTTAATATGGAGCGTAACGGTTTTGCCGTAGCGGGATATGACCTGGACGCAGCGAAAACCCAGGGGTTCTTGGAAGGCAAGGCCAAAGGGAAGCGTATTGTGGGCGTCGATTCACCTTCAGCGCTGATGGCGGTGCTGGAAAAACCGCGCCGCATTCTAATGATGGTGCCTGCCGGAGCCCCGGTGGATAGCGCCATTGCCCACCTCAAGCCGCACCTGGAAGCTGGAGATATTCTGATTGATGGCGGCAACTCCTTCTTCATGGATACGGAACGACGCAGCACGGAATTGGCCAAAGAGGGCTTCAACTTCGTGGGCATGGGCGTTTCGGGTGGAGAGGAAGGCGCGTTGTGGGGGCCAGCGCTCATGCCGGGCGGGCAGGTGGAAGCCTGGCAGGCGCTTGAGCCCATTCTGCGAGCCATTGCGGCCAAGGCCGAAGACGGCGAGCCTTGCGCGGCGCACATGGGTCCGCGCGGGGCGGGACATTACGTCAAGATGGTGCACAACGGTATCGAGTACGGAGACATGCAGTTGATTGCCGAGGTCTATGACCTGCTGCACCGGGGTCTTGGTCTTTCGGCGGCGGAACTGCACGAGATTTTTGCCGAGTGGAACCAGGGCGAGCTTAAATCATACTTGATTGAGATCACCGCCGATATCTTCGCCCAGAAAGATGACCTGAGTGGGCAACCGCTGGTGGAAATGATTCTCGATGAGGCGCAACAAAAGGGCACGGGCAAGTGGGCCAGCCAGAACTCTCTGGACATTGGCGCGCCGATTCCGACCATCAACGCGGCGGTGGAAAGCCGCATCGTCTCGGCGCTGAAAGGCCAACGGGTGCAGGCCAGCAAGGTGCTGCGCGGGCCCGAAATTCGCTTTCACGGCGACCGGAAAGAACTGATCGAGGCTGCGCGCGCGGCGCTGTATGCCAGCAAGATCACCTCGTACGCGCAGGGCATGGGGCTGCTGCGATTGGCCTCGGACGAGTATCAGTACGACCTGGATTTAGGCGCTGTGGCACAAATTTGGCGCGCGGGCTGTATCATCCGGGCCAGCCTGCTCAACGATATCACGAATGCGTATAGGCGTAACCCGGTCCTGGTGAATCTGCTCCTGGATGAAGCCTTCCGTGAGGCAGTCGAGTCCAGGCAGGCGGCCTGGCGCAAGGTGGTGCAGACAGCGGTGGGCATGGGCATCCCGGTACTGGCGACCAGCGCTTCGTTGGCTTACTTCGATGCGTATCGTAGTGAGCGCCTGCCCGCCAACCTGACCCAGGCCCAGCGGGATTACTTTGGCGCGCATACCTACCGGCGCACCGACCGCGAGGGCGTGTTCCACACGGAGTGGGGCAAGTGATTTAGGCTGAGAAAACAAGAACCTTCTCCACACGCTGACGAATTGGAAAGAAGGAGTTGAGAGAATGGCAAAAAACGTAATCGTGGCTCAATCGGGCGGACCATCGCCTGTGATCAATAACACCTTGCGTGGAATCGTTGACGCCTGCAAGTCCATGCCAGATCGCTTTGGGCGTGTATTCGCCGGGTGGCATGGCATTGAGGGTGTGCTCAAGGAAGAATTGCTCGATCTGTCTGCGCAGCCGGAGGAAGAGATTGCGCTGTTGGCCACCACTCCAGCCGCGGGCAGCATCGGCACATGCCGGTACAAGCTGAAATCCAAGCAGACTGAGGATTTCGAGCGGGTCATCGAGGTGTTCAAGGCGCACGATGTGGGTTACTTCTTCTATATCGGCGGGAACGACTCGATGGACACGGCTCACAAGGTGAGTCAACTGGCGGCGGAGCGCGGCCTGGACCTGGTGGCGACCGGTGGCCCCAAAACGATCGATAATGACGTGGGCGACAGCGAGTTCAAGTTGATTGACCACACGCCCGGATACGGCAGCGTGGCGCGCTATTGGGCGCTGAATTTGCAAAACGCCAACGAAGAGAACGCAGGTTCTTCTCCGGCAGACCCGGTCCTGGTGGTGCAGGTCATGGGCCGCAAAATCGGCTTTATCCCGGCGGCGGCGCGCCTGGCTGACCCCAACCGCGAGATGCCCATGCACATCTACCTGCCTGAAGCGGGCGTGACCCTGCCCGAGATGGCTGACCGGATCAACGACGAACTGCGTCGCAGTGGGCGCTGCGTGGCGGTAGTCAGTGAGGGGTTGGACGTGGGCTCGCTGGGCGAACTGCGGGACGGTTTTGGCCATGTGGAGTACTCCTCCAGCCAGATGACCGCGGCGCAGATTGTGGTAAACTATCTCAACAGCGTGGGTCTGGCAGCAAAGGGCGCGGCTCGCAGCAATGTGGCAGGCACCGACCAGCGGCACAATATGATTTACGCATCGACGGTGGACCTGGAAGAAGCCTATAAGTTGGGACAGCAAGCCGTGCTTGTGGCAGCTCAAGAGGGTAGTGGGTATATGAGCACGCTGCTGAGGAATCCGGGACCGGTGTACAGCGTGCGCTATGACAAAGCGCCTTTAGAATTGGTAGCCAACTCCGAGCGCAAGTTCCCGTCAGCCTGGATTGCTCCCAGCCGCATCGATGTGACAGATGATTTTGTGCGCTATGCGCGGCCCTTGATCGGCGACTCCTGGCCCAGCATTCCCCTGGTGGATGGCAGACAGCGGTTTGCGCGACTTCAGCCCATCTTTGCCCCACAGCAACTGCCCAGCTATATTCCACAGGCCCAACGATAACGAAACTGCGCTTCAGGAGATTGGTATGGCGTTAACACTGGAAGACATTGCCCGGATGAGCGGGGTATCCCGTTCGACCGTGTCACGCGTGATCAACGAAGACCCAAACGTCAATGAAAAAACGCGTCAGCGGGTTCGGGATGTCATCCAGAATATGAACTTTCAGCCCAATCTGGCGGCGCGCAGCCTGGCGGCAGGGAAAACCAATATGCTGGGGTTGGTCATTCCGGTGGGCGTACATGCCATTTTTTCTGACCCATTCTTTCCCCTGTTTATCCAGGGCGTCTCAGCCACCTGCAATGCGCTGGATTATTCGGTCATGCTGTGGCTGGCGGAGCCGGAATACGAGCGGCGCACGATTCGTCAAATTCTGTATAACGGCCTGGTGGATGGGGTGATCGTGGCTTCCATGTTGACGAATGACGCGATCATTGAAACCCTGGCGGAAAGCAAACTACCGTTCATTTTGACAGGGCGGCATCCTACCAAACCGAATTTAAATTACGTTGATGTCGACAATCGCATTAGCGCGCGTCACCTGGTGACCTATTTGTTCCGCCAGGGCTGCAAGCGCGTGGCGATGATCACGGGGCCGCAAAATATGATTGCCGGAATGTACCGCTACCAGGGTTACGAAGATGCCTACCGGGAGGTCGGGCGCGAAATTGATCCCGACCTGGTAGAAACGGGCGATTTTAGCGATAACAGCGGCTATTTTGCCATGCGGCGGCTGCTGGGACGCAAGCCGGATGCGGTCTTCGCGGCTTCCGACGCTATGGCCATTGGAGCCATGCGGGCCATCCAAGAGGCCGGGCTGCGCATTCCCAAAGATGTTGCCGTTGTTGGTTTTGATGATCTGCCCACGGCAGCCAAGGCTTCTCCTCCGTTGACCACCATGCGGCAACCCATTCTCAAATCCGGAATGGTGGCGGCGGAGCTATTGATCGACATCATCCATCACCCCGAAAAGCAGCCGTGCCACGAAATCTTACCCACCGAGCTGATCATTCGGCAAAGTTGTGGCGGTTTGATAAAACCCCGGTAGCGCCGACATGGCAGGTTTTGACCACTTTGGCTTTCTGGCGCCTTTTTACGAACGGTTTATTCGCGCGCGCCTATCGGGCGAATTGCAAGCTCACCTGGCTTTGGCTCCTGACTGCCGGGTGCTGGATGCGGGCGGCGGGACCGGGCGGGTTGCGCAGTTGCTTTTGGGGGCAGTCCGGTCTGTGGTGGTGGCAGACGCGTCACTGGGGATGCTGCGCGAGGCGGGGCAAAAGGACGGCTTGCAGCCCGTTGGGGCGGAGATTGAAGGATTGCCTTTTCCAGATGAGACTTTTGAGCGGGTGGTGATGGTGGATGCGCTCCATCATGTGCGCAATCAACGCGAGACGGTGGTCGAGATGCTGCGCGTACTCAAACCGGGTGGGCGCTTGGTGATCGAGGAGCCCGATATTGATACGTTCGCGGTTAAACTGGTTGCTTTGGCCGAGAAGCTGGTCCTCATGCGCAGCCATTTTTTGAGCGGCGAGGAAATCCAAGCCTTGATGGCCGGAGCGAGGGGAACGATCCAGGCGGAACGAGCCAACCACACGGTGTGGGTGACATTTGATAAGAGCGAATGATGTTCGACCTGAATTCCATTGTTCATCTTGCGCCATTGGATGCTTTGTTCGAGCAGTTGGTCAATGACCGCCCTGGGATGATCCTGGTGGCAGGAGCGGATTCGCGCGGCATCTCAGAAGGCAACGGAGCGCGGATGCTGGCTTCGGGTCGCGGGTTGGTTTTTCGCATCTTGCTGCAAAAGCTGCTGGAAGCGCACCCCGCCAAGACCGGCATGATCTATACGAGCGGCGAGCCGTTCAAGCCGCCGCGCGACATGAAGAACCGCTTGCAGTCTATCAAGGGCGCGCCCACTTCTACCTCGGCGGCTCTGCGCGGCAAGGCTGGCTTGATGGCCCTGGATTTGCTCTCTCCCGAGACAATGGAAGCCGCGGCCCAGGCGGCCTTGAAAGGCACGCGCGTGTTGGCTCAGGTGGATACGGTCCGCCGGGGACCGGGAGTGGCCCGCCGCCTGGCAGCTTTGGGCATGAACCTGTCTCAGATGAGCGGCCTGACCTGGGTGATTTCTGTGCTGCGAGCGCCGGCGCTGTGCCCCCACTGCCGCCAGGTGAGCCCGGTGGAAGGCAAGACCTGGTATCAGCCAGGTGGGTGTTCGCGCTGCGGGTTCACGGGGCGTTCGGGCGAGGTGATGGTGTTTGATGTGTTCCGAAACGCGCCCGAGTTTGGCAATCCGTTGATGCAGCGCAGCATGCTGCCTGCTTCCGAATATGCCCTGGGATTGGCAGAAGAGGGGTATCTGGCCTTGGAAGACGCTTTCGACCTGGATACCATGCTTTTGCAGGAGGCCTATGAGGTCTTGACGGAAGAAGAACAGGCCTTGCAGCTTGGGAACCGGGCCATGCAGTCCAAAATGCTGGAGATGGAGGTGGCAAACCGAATTCTGGTCCAACGCACCGAGGCGTTGGTTTCGTTGCAACAAATCAACGAGACGCTCATCAGCCTGGCTTCGGTGGACGAGATTGCCCGGCGAGTGTGCCGCTTTGCCCGTGATCTGTGCGGCGCGGAGCGGGTGGTGGTTTACTTGCGACATTCCAGACAGCAGGCGCGCGTGTTGGCGGTGTTGGGTTGGGATGGCGCCGAGGTTGGCGAGTTGGTGGACGCGCGCGAACTGCCTGTCCTGGAAGCTGGCGAGATTCAACCGTTCGTGAGTGTGCCGCCGGGCCTGGGCGGAGAGGATTGGCGGGCGGTTCCGGCAGGGTTGTGCGTGCCGCTGGCGGCTCAGGGGCGCGCGGATGGATGGATGATTGTGCAAGCGGCCCACAAGCGCAGCTTCCAACCCGGTGAAACCGCGCTGCTGCGCACTTTTGCTAATCAGGCGGCACTGGCTATTCAGCGCATGAGCCTGGTGGAGCAGTTGCAGGCGAAAATTGCTGCCCTGGAAGCGGCGCAAACAGAATTGGTGGTCAAAGAGCGCCTGGAGCGCGAACTGCAACTGGCGCACGAAGTGCAGCAAAGCTTTCTGCCTAAAGAATTTCCGGATGTGCCTTGGCTGGCATTGGCAGCGATGAATTTTCCGGCCCGCCAGGTGGGCGGCGATTTCTATGATGCCATCTGGCTGGATGATGATCACATTGGGCTGGTGATGGCGGATGTGTCTGATAAGGGCATGCCCGCTGCTTTGTACATGGCTTTGAGCCGCAGTTTGATTCGCGCGGAGGCCCGGCGCGGTTTGGCCCCGGCCGGGGTACTGCGCTCGGTCAACCACCTGTTGATGGAACTGGGAGAATCGGGCATGTTCGTGACGGTGGTCTATTGCGTCATCGAGCGCGGCAGCGGCAAGATGTGCTATGCGCGCGCGGGCCACGATCGCCCCGTGCTGCTGCGGTGGGGCGAAGCGCGCCAATTGAGTGGTTCTGGCACCACTCTGGGGGTGGTGGAAGATGATCTGTTCATCTTAGAAGAAGAATGCGTCCAGCTCGAGCCCGGTGACCGGCTGGTCTTGTATTCGGATGGGTTGATCGATGTCCAGTCGCCGGCTGAAGAGCGCTTTGGGCGGGAACGGTTGATGGCCCTGTGGTCGGGCGACACTTCGACCGGCGCGGCGGAATTTTGCGCGCGCACATTTACCGCGTTGACCGCTTTTCAGGCCGGCGCTGAACAGGCAGATGATATGACTTTGTTGGTGGCGGAATTCAAACCGCCATTATCTCACCACGACAGGTAAGAACACCGTGTGGGCCACCATCCAGGTGAATGTGGCGGGGGTGGCGTCCACGTGGCCAAGTTCATCCTTGGCCCAGACCGAGAAGGTGTGCTCTCCGATAACCAGGTTGGTGTAGGTTTTCGGGCTGGCGCAGTCTTCAACGGGTCCGCCATCCAGGCTGCACTCAAAGGTCAAGTCGGCGGAAGAACTTTCGTTGTCCGTGCCCGAGAAGGTGAATGTGGCCGAGTTGCTGGATGAGAGCGCATTGGGGTGGGTGAGGATGATGGTTTGCGGGGCCTGATTATCGACGAAATAGGTCTCATCCATGCCAGGCTCGGCTTTGTTGAGCGCGTTGCCCGCATTATCTACAATGTTCGGCAATGCGGCGAAATTCAAGCCGACCTCGCCATTGAAGTCAGCCAGGTCTCCCTCCGAGACGGTCACCAGGTAAACCGTGGCGCTGACCGGATCAACGCCCGTCACCGAGGCTGTGGTGGATCCGTTCACGGCAAAGTCGCCAGTGCCCACGCCCGTCACATCCTCGGAGAAGGTGACCTGGAAGACGAGGCTGTCTTCGTTGGTCAATTCGTCGGCGGGAACGGAGCGCAGGAAGGAAACGGCTGAGGGAGGGGTCAGATCAATGGTCCAGGTGTAGCTGTCGCCGCCCTGGTTGCCAGAGCTGTCCACGCCATAGACGTGGAAGGTATGCGGACCGGCGGCAAGCCCGGTGTATTCCTTCGAGCTAGTACAGGTCGTGGCGACAGCTCCATCCAGCGAGCAGGTGAAGCTGACGACATATTCGCCGGAGAACCCAAAGATGGCCGTGGTGCTATTCGTTCGGCTGTCTGGATGGCTGGTGATGGTCACGGTGGGAGCAGTGAGATCAATCTCCCAGGTGTAAGTGGCAGCCGCGCCCTGGTTGCCCGCATCATCGGTGGCGCGCACGGAGAAGGTGTGAGAGCCTTCGGCGAGGCCGGAATAGCTCACTCCGCTGTCGCAGGTTGAGTAACCTGTTTCATCTCGTTGGCACTCGTAAGCAGTACCACCATCTGGACTGTGGAATTCGAATATGGCAGTAATTTCGCTGGTTGGGTCGGCAGGGAAGGTGTCGATGATGACCGTAGGGGCTTCGTTGTCGAGCGTATAGGTTTGGTTGGTGGACGGATTGGCGGCTGGCAGGGCGTTGCCCACACCATCGACGATGTCGACGGAAGCCGGGATGTTCAACCCGACGACACCATTGAAACCAGCCAAATCGCCGCCCGAGAGGGTGATGTCATATACGGTGGAACTGACTGGATTGACGCCGATGGTTATCCCGCTGACACCGGTGGCGGCAAAGTCCGCGGCGCCTACGCCCGAGACAGCCTCAGAGAAGGTGGCGCGGAAGGTGAGAGAGTTCAAGTTTGTGAGGCTGGCCGTGGGGGATTGGCGAACAATGGATAGGATAGCCGGCGGGAGGTTATCCAGGGTGAAGCGTTGATTCGTCACGGGCGCCGTCGATGGAAGGGGGTTATCGGCGAGATCAGTGATTTGCATGCCAGCAGCGAAGGTCAAGCCAACATCGCCGGTGAAGTTGGTCAGCGTGCCGCCGGATATGGTCACGGAGTAAGCGGTAGCGCTGACTTGACTGAAAGCGGTGACCGTGGCAGTAGTGGCATCGGCGGCAAAGTCCGCGGCCTCCACTCCCTTGACGGCTTCGCTGAATGTAACCTGGAAGGTGAGACTATTTGCATTGGTGGGGTTGTTCGGAGGGGAGAGGCGGATGAATGATGTGGTGGCGGGGGCCAGGTTATCCACCAGGTAAACATCATCACCCGAGGTCGGCTCGGCGGTCGAGACATTATTCCCGGCAGCATCGATCATGCTTGGGGAATTCGCGAGGTTCAGCCCCACGGTCCCATTGAAAGACGCCAGGTCTCCGCCCGAGATGGTCACGGTGTAGGTCGTCCCTGACCCATTGACGGCGCTTACGTTAGCGGTGGAATCGCTATTCTTAACGAAATCGCCTATGTCCACGCCCGTCACGGCTTCAGAGAAGATGACCTGGAAGGTGAGCGAATTGGCGTTGGTTGGACTGGTCGCCGGATTTTGATACGTAAAGGAAATGGCGGTGGGGACGTTGTTATCCAGCAGGTAGGACTGTTTTGTGTTGGGGGGCAGGTTGGGCAACGGGTTGCCAGCCAAATCTTGGATGGTGGGGGAGTTGAAATTCAGGCCCACTTCGCCGTTATAACTTTCCAGGTTTCCACCCGAGAGGGTGACGTCATAAACCGAATCGCTGACCGAATCCACGCTGAGGGTCACCCCGCTGACACCGGTGGCGGCAAAGTCCGCGGGGGTCACTCCGGTCACATCTTCCGAGAAAGTCACCCGGAAGGTGAGTGAGTTGGCGTTGGTCGGGCTGGTCAAGGGATTATGTAAGGCGAATGCCAGGGCGGCTGGCGCTTCGTTATCGAGCCAGTATTCTTGATCCGGACTAGGCTCGGAGTTGGGCAACGAGTTGCCTGCCAGGTCAATGATGTCGGGGGTATCGAAGTTCAGCCCCACAGAGCCGTTGAAGTTTTCCAGCCCACTTCCCGAGACGGTCACGGCGTATGTGTCGCCAGACCCGGTAACGACGATATTCAATCCAGTGATTGTGCTGTCGACAGCGAAGTCATCTGGGCCGATATTCTGGACTGCTTCGGAGAAGATGACCCGGAAGACCAGGCTGTCTTCGTTGGTGGGGCTGGTAGAGGGAGTTTGATAGGTGAAGGAGATCGTGGAGGGAGCGGTGTTGTCCAGGTGGTAGATCTCTTCCGAACCCGGCAAGGTGTTGATGAGGAAGTTTCCAACCTCATCGCTGATGCCCGGGGCGGCGATGAGGTCGAGGTTGACATCGCCATTGAAGGAGACCAGATCCTCGCCAGAGATGGTGACCAGATAGGTTGCGCCGCTGCCGGTCATAGAGACATCGGGTTCGATGCCCCCACCGTTGACCACGAAGTCGGTGATTTGGACGCCAGACACCGATTCGGAGAATATGACTTCGTAAGTCAATGAGTCTGCGTTGGTCGGATTGGTGGTGGGCGAGTTGAACCGGATGTGCGTGATCGTGGGCGCTGTGTGATCGACCGCATAAATTTCTTCTGACGTCGGGGTGGTGTTGGTGAGCAAGTTTCCAACGGCATCTTCAATCGTTGGGCTGGCTACGAAGTTCAGGTTCACGTCTCCCGTGAAGGTAGAAAGGCTCCCACCGGCGATGGTCACGTAGTAGGTTGTGCCGCCGCCAGTGACGCTGGTAACGCCGGCTCCCGAGCCACCCGTTACGGTAAAGTCATTGGTTCCAACGAGAGAGACAGTCTCGGAGAAGGTGACCTGGTAGACGAGGGTGGTGGCATTCGTTGGGCTGGAGTCCGGTGTGTAATACGCAAAGG
Organism: uncultured Anaerolinea sp.; assembly: GCA_964403875.1. Classification (GTDB taxonomy): domain Bacteria; phylum Chloroflexota; class Anaerolineae; order Anaerolineales; family Anaerolineaceae; genus Anaerolinea. The sequence goes on from CAYOHX010000017.1 coordinate 49,175, forward strand.
ACGTAGCCCGAGGAGCAGTATTGTCGAGGAAGTAGACCAGATCCGTGGAGGGTTCGCCGGCGGTGAGGGCGTTTCCGGCCATATCGGCGATGCCAGAGGCGTTCAGGTTGAGTCCTACGTTCCCGTTAAAGTCATTCAGATCGCCGCCCGAGACGGTCACGGCATACGTTTGGGCCGATCCGGAGACGGCCGCGACTGCCGTGACTCCAGCGGTGCTGGAACCATCCACTGTGAAGTTCCCGATTCCGACCCCGGTCACGTCTTCGGAGAAGTGCGCTTGAAAGATGAGTTCGTTGGCATTGGTCGGGCTGGCGGTGGGGGTTTGGTAGGTGAACGAGGTGAGCGTGGGGGGGGTGTTGTCCACCCAATAGGTCTGGTTGCTAATGGGGCTGGTGTCGGTCAGGTCGTTACCGGCGCGATCCTCAATGGAGGGTGAGGTTGAAAAAGTCAGTTCCACTTCCCCATCGTATTCTTCGAGGGTGGTTCCCGATAGGGTCACGTAGAAAATGGAGTTGGGGAACGCGGAAACCTCGCTGACATTCACTCCGGGAACCGTGGACTGGAAGTCCAGAATGTCCACGCCGGTCACGTCGTTGTCAAAAGTAACCCGGAAGGTGAGCGTATTCCAATTGGTGGGGGAGGTTGCTGGGGCGCTGCGCTCGATGGAAAGTGGGTATGGAGCCGTCCAATCAACCACCCAGGTCCAGGTGGCGGCGGGGCTGGTGTTCCCTGCCGGGTCCACGGCCTTCACATAAAAGGTCCAGGTATCCTGGCCCAGGCCAGAGTGTTGAGTTCCGCTGACACAAGGTGTATAGAATTCATCATCCTGCGTTAAGGAACAAATGAAGGTAGCCTGGGGATCACTGCTGGAGAAGTAGATGGTGGCTGAGGATACGTGGGTAAACGCTGGGGGACCGCCAGTGATAGAGACATCCGGCACGTCGTAATCTACGGCATAGGTTTGGTCGATGCCTGGCTCGGTGTTTTCAAAGGCATTGTTCGCCATGTCGGCGATGGATGGGTTCGTGGAAAAATCTAAACCGATGACGCCAGTGTAATCGGTGGGAGGGGTGACCAAAACGGTGATATCGTACTCGCTGGCGCTGAATGAAGAAACGCCAGTGATTTCTACCGTGGCGGCAGGAGTGGCCGTCACGGCAAAATCGGCGGCATCCACTCCCTGAACCGCCTCGTTGAAGGTGGCGCGGAAGACGAGGGTGGAGTAGTTGGTGTTCTCGTTGGTGGGTGTAAGCCGGGTGAAGGAAGTGATGAGCGGCGCGACCGCGTCATCCACCACGGTGTCCGCGAAGAAGATATCTGAAACAAGATTGGTATCTTCACTAATCAGGTTGGTGGACACGGAATCGAAGACCACATAGTGCCCGTCCCCGGTGATCGAGGGGTGTTCGGAAGCATCGTTGCCCAGCGTGCCTCCTGATGAAACCGAGACGCGCTTGGTGACATTGCCGAGCATGTCCCGCACGTAGACATAGGGATAGGAGTTTGCGGAGGAGTTGTAGTTGATCAGATCGGCATAGGAGGAAAAAGCCACATAGCGCCCATCCGAGGAGATGGAAGCTTGCGTGGAGGATCCAGGCCGATTGATCCCACTCACATTTAGCGAAGCGCGGGTAGTAGTGCCATTGGCGATATCGCGGACGAGAATATCGACTGAGCCGTTATTGTCGACATCTGGAGGAGTCACGAGAGCGAAGGAACTGGACTCAAAAGCCACGAACAGCCCGTTGTCTGAAATCACAGGGTTGTTAGAGTTACCTGCTCCTTGGTCTTCGTTTGAACTCACAGAAACCTGGAAGGTTTCGCCCAACGTCCGATCACGGACGAAGACGTCTAGGCGGTCAGCGGTATCTTCTGGAACCAGGTTGGTAGAGCTTGATTGAAAGGCTACAAAGCGGCCATCGCCAGAAATGGAAGGGTAGGATGATTCGCCATTTCCTTGCGTTTCATTGGAGTCAAGAGAAACCATTTCCGTCTGGCCGGTTGTTCTGTCGTAAACGAAAACATCTGCCCCGTTGGAAGCGTCGTAGGTCAGGTTGTTGGCGTAGGAAAAATAGGTTACGTACCGACCATTGGCCGAGATAGATGGCGCATACGAATTTTCATTTGCTTGCGTTCCGTCGGAGGCAACTGAAATTCGGGTGGTGGTTCCTCCGTATACATCACGGAGGAAAATGTCGCTTTTATTGTTGGTGTCATTGGCAACCAGGTTTGTGGCCTCGGAGCGGAAGGCGACAAAAGCGCCATCGGCTGAAATGGAAGGGGCGTCGGAGGCGCCATTTGCCTGCAGACCGCCAGGGCCTGTGGAAATCCGAGTAGTTACCCCGCTGTCACGATTCCGGAGGAAGATGTCGGATACCCCATTGGTATCGCCAGGAACTATCAGGTTTGATGCTGTCGACGCGAAGGCAACCATCAGCCCATCATCCGAAATGGAGGGTGAGGTGGAAGGACCATTGACCTGGGCCGCGGAACTGTCCACGGATACCCGCTGCACCACGCCAACCACCGCGGCGGCCGGTTGAATGCTGGTGATGAGTAGAATCAAGGCCAGGATACTGCCGCCCCAGGTGGATCCGCGGAATTTAATCAAGGAGTATTGTTTTTTCATAAGACCCTGCTTTTGGAAAATTTTGGATCGAACCCCCCGCTGCCGCTGCGCATGAGCGGCAACAAAAGCGATAAGAGAGGTCGCCATATTCATGATTATAGAACAATCAACCCTTAAAGTCACCTACCAAGTTGCGCATTCGCGTTACAAAATGGTGACAATGAATAAAATCGAAGGCGCTTCCTAATGGCCCCTATTTTTGGGGATTGCGCTACAATGAACGCATGGTAGACCTGGAAACGATCCGAGCGAAGAAACAAGCTGGCGACCGCCTGGGCGCATTGAAAGACGTGGTGAGCGTGGTGCGGATTGAGCCACACAACCTGGAAGCCTGGATGTTGATGTCTGAGTTGGTGGATGAGCCTGAAAAAAAGCGGGAATGTTACCGCCGGGTTCTGGTGGTTAAACCGGACCATGTGGAGGCCAGGCAAAGGTTGGCGGAATTGGAGGATGACCGGGATGGGAATTCGCCCAATGCTGGATCGGCGCCAAAGGCAGCCAAGCCGATTTCTCGGCGGGTGTTGTGGTTGGCGGGGCTGGCCGGCGGCGTGCTGCTGCTGGGATTCATCGGTTGGCTCATTTGGGGGGAGAAGCAAGATTTGGCCAATGCGCCAGTCATTCCCACCGCGCGGTCGGCGGCCAAGGCGGAGCGCACCGCAACCCAGCGGCCCAATCCTACTGCCACCCCGGCGCCTCGGCAAACCCAGACTCTGGGCGCGTTGAATGCGACACCCACTCCGGAAATCGTCCCCTCGGAGGCCGTGACGTACTATTATGCCCGTGACGCGGCTTTATGGTGCGGACAAGGCGCTACGCAGACCCCACTGCGCGTTTTCGAGTTCGAGGTCCGCCAGGCCGATTATTCCCCTGACGGGCTCTTGACCGCGCTCACGGCGGACCAGGCGCTGTGGTTGGTGAACTGCGCGGAATCCCGCCTTCATCCAATCGTCGAGACCTGGCAAATTCGGCCCGAAGCAGAAGACCCGGCCCTGGAGGGCAGTCGCTATTATCCGCGCTACCTGGACTGGTCACCGGATGGCCGTTTTATTTACTTTGACACGCTCCAAACGTCTGATTGGGGCACATATGTGACCGATGATCTCTACCGAATTGAGTTGAACACCAACGAGATCACCCCGATCTTACCGTATGGGGCGGGGGGACAGCCTCACGTCTCGCCAGACGGGAGCCGGGTGGCGGCGGTTGGCCAGCGCGCCATCACCCTGGCGAACGCGGATGGCAGTGAGGCACGGCAGGTGCTTAAGTATGAAGAACAACCCGTTGCCGCCAGTGGAAGGAGCGGGCCAGAGCTGATGTGGCTTCCGGATGGTTCCGCGTTCCTGGCGATTGTATCCATGGAACGCCCTTCGTCCAAAGACTACGGACAGGCCCGGACCGTTTTCCTGGTTCCGATGGATGGCGGGAACGCGCAAACGGTGGGTCGCTTCCTCTCCAGGGAAGGCCAAATGTTCCTGTCGCCCGATGGACGCCACTTGATTTATCCGGAACGTGATGAAGCCCCTGCTGTTTTCGGGCGGCTGCGTCTGGTGACCCTGGATGGTAACGGGGAGCAATGGATCGCCGATGGAGAGCCGGCGCAATTCGCGGGTTGGATGCCGGATTCGAGCGGATACGCATATGTATTGGCTGAAGATCGATCGCTCTATGTGGGTGCTTTCGGCGGGTCGCCAGATACGCTTGCCGTAACCGAGGCTTTCCCCCAGCCGTTATTGGACCTGGCCTGGCTGGATGGGCGGAATTTCTTCCTGGTCAGCGGGACGGGTTTTTACACTGGCGGAATAGGCGGACCGCTGCAGCGAATCTCATTCGGTGACCCCGGCAACAGCCGCCTGTTGGCGGTAAGGAAGTAATTGGTTGCCGCGGTCGTGTTGGCACGCATCTTGCAGTTTCATGGTCATAATCACAGGGCTTCTCTTACCCATGCTATAATCGTTTGAGAGGACTGTCGGCAGATGGATAATATGCTCGATACTGTTTTTGGATTGCTTATGGCGCCGCCGGGAAACTTGATTTATCATCTTTCCCTGGCTTTTTCAGTGTTTGCCAGCCTCCAGGTTACCTGGATCAACCGGCGGACGGCCCAACCCGCGCATATTGGGCGCGCTTTGTTGGGGTTGAACATCCTTCTGGTGGCGCAGCTTTTCCATTTTTTGAGCAGTGGGTTGGCCTGGCAAGGGGTGCTCAATAGTCACCTCTTTTTGCCTGTGCTTGACCGGACCATTATCCTCTTGAGCTTGATCTGGATCGCCTGGCTGTGGCTGTTCCCAACCCCCTCTCGCCTGGGCGACATCGCCACGGGCGTGCTTTCGGCGATGGTTTTAGGCTTGTTCCTGTTCACCCTTTTCGATTGGAGTAGAACCGGAGTAGGCGTAGAATTCAACGGTTCGTGGATCGATTGGACCTGGATCGTTGCCACAGCCGCGATTGCTTTCATCGCGATGGTGCTGTTGGTTGTAATTCACCCCCCGGAGTGGGGGGTAGGCTTTGGCATGGTCTGGCTGATTCTGACCGGCGCAGTGACACACCTGTTGATGGCCCCCTCGGTAGGGGATTTTTCGGGTTTTATCCGCCTGGCGCTTCTGGCGGCGTTTCCACTTCTGCCAGCGTTGTTGGTTCGAGCGCCTCGAGCCGTCAAAGTGGCTGCCCCGGCTGTTGTTCGAGGCGTCCAACCTGCCGTGGAAGCACCCGTGGAACGAAAAAGCCGCTCCTCTGATCCGCGCACGGTGCATTCCTGGTTGGATTTGACCTTGCAGACTGAACCGGACAAAATTTGTCAGGGGGTCGCGCGAGCGGTGGGGCAAACCATGGTGGCCGACTTGTGTTTTGTGGCGGCTGCGCCCTCGTCCGAATCTGGCCCCATCATTTTACAGGGCGGCTACGACCTGATCCGCGAAGAACAAATTCCTGGCTTGATTCTGGATGGCGCTCGAGCACCGGGTTTGGCGGCTGCGCTTTCCAAGGGCAAGGCGCTGCGTTGGAACACCAACGAGACGAAGCCACCGGATTTACAAGGATTGGGCGCTGTGCTGGGGCTGAAGGACGCTGGCAATGTATTGCTGGTTCCGCTTTCGAAGAAAGACACCCCCTGGGGCGGTTTGCTTCTGCTCACTTCTTATTCTCAACGACCGTGGACGGTGGATGACCAAAACTATCTGGCCTCCGAAGCGGATTCGCTGGCCAAACTATTGCTGCGCGCGCAAGAGCAGGCCGACCGGCGCTTTGAGTTGGAGCGCTTTTCCGAACAGTTGGAAGAAATGCGCACAGCCGCGGAGAATTTGGAGCGCGAGAACAGGCAGCTTTTGGATCAATTGGCCGAGAAAGTGCAGCAGCCTGCCGCGAATGGCATCAGTGATCTGGAAGGCTTGATGGCGCTGCAGAAGGAAAATCAGGAAACCATTGCCATTTTGCAGGCAGAAAATGACCGGTTGCGCGAGGGTGGCCGCGGTGAGGCTGTCTCGGGTGAAGAGCACGAGTTGCAATACCTGGAAACCGAGTTGCGCTCCAGCCTGCAAGAGGCGGCCCGCCTGCAGAATTTACTGGCGGCCTCCAATATCAAAGTTCTGGAATTGGAACGGAAGCTGGGAGCGACCGTGGTGATGCCCAATGAAGACCGCGAGGTCATTGCCTCGATCGTTCAAGAACTGCGCCAACCGTTGTCGTCGATCATGGGCTACACCGATCTGCTGCTGTCCGAATCGGTGGGCATTCTGGGCGCGCTTCAGCGCAAATTCCTCGAGCGGGTGCGCGCTTCTACGGAGCGGCTGCGCACGTTGATGGACGACTTGATCCAGGTCAGTTCATTGGGTAGCGGTACGCTGGAGCTGGTGCACCAACCCGTGGACTTAGGCGAAGTCATCGACAGCGCCCTTGTGGACGTGAGCGCGCAGTTGCGGGAGAAGAACATCACGATGCGCGTTGACCTGCCCGATGAAATGCCCCCGGTGCATGCCGACCGAGACGCGCTCCAGCAAATCGTCAGCCAATTGTTGCAAAATGCCAGCGGAGCCACGCCCGAAGAGGGGGTGGTTGCCCTGAAGGCGCGGGTGACCTCGCAAAACAACAGTGAGTTCTTGACCCTCCAGGTGACCGACAGCGGCGGCGGCATTCCGTTGAAAGACCTGCCACGGGTGTTCGCGCGCCGCTATCGAGCGGATAACGCCCTGGTGGAGGGGATTGGAGACACAGGGGTGGGGCTTTCGATCGCCAAGACCCTGGTAGAAGCTCACGGTGGCCGAATTTGGGTAGATAGCGAGATGGGCGAATCGAGCACCTTCACCATCCTGCTGCCGGTGCGCCCAGAGGAGCCGGTGACTGAATGAGTTTCTTTAAGCAGGTTGGAACGGGGTTGACGGCTGCGCTGGCTTCGGGTTTGCTGGTCTTCGGCGCGCTTTCTCTTTCCGCTGCCGAAGGGTTGAAATACAGCCCTCCCCAGGTTCCGGCAACGCCGACCCTTGCGCAAGAAACGCCAGGGCAAATCGTGAATACCCCTATGCCCACCGAAACGCCCACGCCGGAGCCCCCACCCACCAACTGTCCGCCTCCTGGGGGATGGGAACCTTACACCATCTTGAATGGAGACACGCTGGACGGCCTGGCAGCGCTTCGCCAGGTGAGCACGGCGATGATCATCCAGGCGAACTGCCTGCTCAGTCCTACCTTGCTGCCGGGCACGGTTTTATACCTTCCGCCGCTGCCGACAGCAACACAGCCTCCGACCGAAACACAGCCTGCCACCGCCGCCGCTACCTCTACCGCTGCCGTCATCCAACCCACCCAGCCGAGGTGCGGACCTCCGCCGGGATGGGTTCGCTATGTGGTTCAACAAGGCGATAACCTGTACCGGTTGAGCCTGGCGTTTGGGGTGAGCGTGCAGGAGCTACAGTGGGCCAACTGTCTGGCGAGCGCCAACCTGATCCGTGTTGGAGATGTGTTGTGGGTGCCCAACGTGCCTACGATCACGCCCAGCCCCACCTCCCAACCGATCCAGCCCTCTGCCACAGCCGTTCCACCGTCCCTTACGCCGACGGTTACCCCATCGGTTACCCCAGAGACACCGACCAACACCCCCACGGCAACCCCAACGTCTACAGCGACATCGACCGAGACGCCCACTGCGACCTCAACGGCCACTTCTACGCCTACTTCTACACCCACACCTACCAGCACACCTGGTTCGTAACGAAAAGAGCATCGTATCGCCTCTATGAAATGGAACCGCATCCTTCTTCTCGTAACTATTCTGGCCCTGAGCGGGTTGGCCTGTGGGCTGCCTGTATCGTTGACCATTCCCATGCCGGCGAATATCCCCGCGGCTCAGGCGGATGGGGGAGTTGTGATCGTAAATCCAAACGGCCCGGCTACACCCACGCCTTTTCAACCCATTGCGCCGACGCCAACCTTGCCGCCGCCCACGGCAATGCCGGCGCCAACCGAAGCACCCACGGAAGAACCGGAGGTTTTTGAACCTTCTGGAGAGGGAATTGTGAACTTGCTGGTGCTGGGGTCTGATGCTCGCCCTGGCGGCGGTTTCCGTACCGATGTGATGATGTTGGTTTCGATCAACCGGGGCAAGGGAACGGTTAGTGTGGTGTCCTTCCCGCGGGATTTGTACGTCACCATTCCGGGCTGGATGACCAACCGCTTGAACACGGCTTTTGCAGCGGGCGGCTTTGACACAATGGCCTACACGTTTGAGTACAACTTTGGCGTGCGCCCTACCTATTATGTGATGACCAATTTCGATGGCTTCAAGAGTATTATTGACACCCTGGGTGGTATCACCATCGAAGCCTCGCAAGAACTGTATGACAAGTGTGATGTGTCCTGGCGGGATTGGCAGGGCTATTGCTATGTGCCGGCGGGCTCCTTCAACCTGGATGGTGAAAGCGCGCTTTGGTATGTGCGCTCGCGGTATTCGTCCAGCGATTTTGACCGTCTGCGCCGCGCGCAGGAAGTTGTCAAGGGCATCTTCGTGAAGTTGATGAGCCTGAATGCCATTGCGAGAGCCCCTGAACTGTATGATAACTTCCGAAGTTCGGTCGAAACCAATCTGGGTATTGATGATATTATCGGGCTGCTGCCCGTGGCGTCCGCGGTCATGGATGATTCGAGCCGCGTCTACCAATACGCCATCACCCCGGCGCAAGCTTCACCGTATGTTACCCCCGAGGGAGCTTACGTGCTGTGGCCAGATCTATACGCTATTCAAGCGATTGTCCGTGAGGCGATATACCGGTAGCGTGTCTTCACCCTGAAGCTGAAAAGTTGTCGGGTTTAACCGGGGCTTATTACCTTTGGCGCGAGTAAGGATATCTAAAGGCGTAGATCGGCTCGCGAAATTGACGTACCGATATTGTTTGACACGAATTCTGATTCAGTGTAAACTCTCCTAAACTATACGAAAAGAAGTGGTGGAGACGTCTATGACGGCTGAATCGCAAGCGATTGCGCATTTGACGACCCAAACTTTACTCCCTCCGGCGATCCAGGCCTGGGAAATTTTCTTGAAGGATCAAGGGCGTTCCCCTTACACCATCAAGGCTTTTACTGGCGACCTTTCGCTGCTGGCCTCTTTTTTGCCGCCAGATCGGGGGGTGGGGGTGGTCTCGACAACCGAGTTGAACCATTTTCTGCAGTGGTTGCAGAAAGGACGAGGAGTGCCATGCAGCCCCAAGAGTTTGGCGCGGCGAATCACTTCCATTAAGGCTTTCTTCCGCTGGTTGCAGCGGGGTGGCGTGATCATCATCGACCCGGCTGCCAAGGTGTTGCAGCAGTCAGTGCTCAGCCCGCTGCCCGTGGTGCTCACGCAGGATGAACTACTCAAGGTGGTAGAGGCGGCTTCGGCCATGCGCACTGCCAAGAAGCCGGATGCGCGCCCTTACGTGCTGCTGGCGCTGCTCTTAGAGACGGGTATCAAGAAGGGCGAGTGCTTAACCATTGCCCGCAACCATATTGACCTGGATGCTCAGGGTGGGCCTGTATTGTTTGTGCGCTATGCCAGCCCTTCCAGCCGTTACAAAGAACGGAAGATTCCTCTGTCAAACGACTGGGTGGCAGCCTATCATGAGTACCTGGCGCAATACCAGCCTGCTGATCGCATCTTCCCCTGGTCGCCGCGCCGTTTGGAATACTTGCTCGAAGAGATCGGTCAGGCTGCCGGGATCGAGAAGCACCTATCCTTTGATATGTGCCGCTGGACGTGCGTGCTGGATGATTGGAAATCGGGCATGGAAGCGGACAAGATTCGCCAGAAGCTGGGCGTCAGTAAAATTCAATGGCGCGAGGTGAGCCTCAAGCTGCGGCAGTTGGCCGGAGAAAAGACAGAATAAAAGAAGGGCGGGTTCACCAACCCGCCCTCTTTCTTTATTGCGTTAGCTCCACAGACGGTCGTGACTCCAGTCGTCGTTCCACTCATCCGTGGGTTCCCACTGCCCAGGAATGGCGGGGTGGATATGTTGGGCGATGAGCTCTTCATTGAGCGATTCGATGCCCAGACCGGGGCCATCGGGGACCTGGATGAAACCTTTGTTGACAATGGGCTTGGGGAGGCCCGTGACGAGGTCGCCCCACCAATCCACATCCACAGAATGGTACTCGAGAGCCAGGAAGTTCTCGGTGGCCGCCACGCTGTGCACCGCGGCCAGGCAGCCGATGGGGCTCTCAGCCATGTGCACGGCCATTGCCACGCCATGCTCGCCAGCCAGGTCGCCGATCTTTTTATTCTCCAGGATGCCGCCCGAAGAGAGCACATCAGGATGAATGACCGATACGCCGCGAGCTTCCAGCAGAGGCTGGAAACCTTCTTTGAGGTAGATATCTTCGCCGGTGCAAACGGGAATATCGATGGCCTGGCTGAGACGCACATATTGATCGGTGTACTGCCAGGGAACCATGTCTTCGACCCAAGCCAGATTGTACTTCTCCAGGCGTTTGCCCAGGCGAATGCAATCTTCCAGGGCGATGTGTCCGAAATGATCCGTCGCCAGCGGAACGGTATAGCCGATTACATCCCGTACCTCGGCCACATATTGCTCGAGAAGATCGATGCCTTTTTCGGTGAGATGGATGCCGGTGAAGGGGTGGGGAACGTTGAACAAATCGTAGGCGTGGCTGCGCAGTTCGCGCTCTTCCAGGGATTTTGCCTTCCAATACCAGGAGTAGCGGCCTACTTTTTGCATTTCTTCCCACAAGCCCAGTGGGTAGCTGAGCGCGCCGGGCTCGTCGGCGATCAAGCCGATCCCCACGTCCATTTTAAGGAAGGTGAAGCCCATTTCCATACGCTTTTTGAGCGCTTCGCCCATCTTTTTGCCCGAGGGTTTGCCGCTCACGTCGGTGTCGCAGTAGATACGGATTGAGTCGCGGAACTTTCCACCCAACATCTGGTAAACCGGCACGCCAAAGGCCTTGCCTGCCAGGTCCCACAGGGCCACTTCCACGCCGCTCACACCCCCGCCCTGACGCGACTGCCCCCCGAACTGCTTGATGCGGCGGAAGAGCTTATCCACGTTGCAGGGGTTTTCACCCAACAGGATTCGCTTGAGCATCAACGCATAGGTTTTGGACGCGGCATCACGCACCTCGCCATAGCCGATCAAGCCCTGATTGGTATAGATTTTCATCAGGGTGCAATGCATGGGCGCTCCTCCAATATCGCAGAAGCGCATGTCGGTGATACGCAGATCCGAAGGGCGGGAATGGGTGTTGACGTGGTTGAGCGTCTGCTCGAAGGTCTCTTGCGCTTGCTTCTTTGGCATGGTCCTTTATCCTCCAAAAGTGAATTCGGGTTCGTAGCCGATGAGTTCTCTGGCCCGGTCAATGCTGATCATGGTGCTTGTGCCAGGCATATCGCGTTTAAAAATTTTTACATCCGGATAAAACAGCTCGGCGAGGAGTCGTGACTCGATGGCTGCCACGTTGAGGCTGTCGTTGATGAACAGCGCATGGGAGCCGGTATAGTTGGCCGTCAAACTCTTTTCTATGGCCTGGGCGGAATCGCGCTCATCGACAACGGTGAAGAAATGCACGCGGTTGACCATAGCCCCGAAATTGGCCCGCTTTTCTTCGTCCATGGCGTTGATCACCTGTGAGGCAAAACGCCCATTTTCGTTGGGGCGGGTGGCGCGAAAATCATTGAAATCCTTCCAGGCGGTTTCAAACCAGGCCAGACGCTCTTCAACCGAGAGCTGGAGCAGTTTCTCGACCAGGGCATGGGTGCGGACGCGGTTAGCCACAAAGCGGTCACGGGGGCCTTCGGCAACCACCCCCGGCAGGCGTAAGGCCACGCTGGAGATGCCTTCGCGTTCCCAGAAATAGCGCCCGATGGATTCGACTACATTCTTAGAGAACGAATAAGCGTCGGTGGGGTAGGTAGGATGGTCTTCATCGAAGGGTAGATAATGCACCGGGGCGGGCTTGATTCCAAAAAATTGCCCGGCGGCATTGATGGAACTGGCTTGCACTACGCGCCGGATGCCCTCTTCGGCAGCAGCTTGAAAGACATTGAACGTGCCTGAGCAGTTCACGTTGAAGATGTCTTGTGGCGCGCCCGCCGAAGGATTGGGAATGGCGGCAAGATGAACGATGGCATCACAGCCACGAGCCATTTCACGCAATCGCGGGTAGTCGTTGACGTCGCAAGAGTGATATTCGGCGCCTTCCAGCACCAGCCCTTCCTGTCGCCCGATAACGCGCACGGTAAAGCCCAAGGCGACCAGGCGTTTGGTCACAGCCTTTCCGACTGCCCCGGTGCCACCTGTCAACAAGACCTTCATTGTTTGCCTCCGCATGAGGGAATGGTGAAAATTTGCGGTTGCCGCTCAGGGGGTGCATCGACTTCTGCCTGAGTCGGCCCAGATCAAGAACGAATTATACAACGAGAATTCCTGTCATGTGAATGTTAACAAGGACTCTCTTGTGCATTGAGGCCTTATCTCTCTCTGGATTGGGTCTGTTTTGTGGAACATCCCCCATGCTTGCAGCCAGATCAGATCATGAAACGATAGCCAACCCCCGATTCGGTGAGGATCATTTGCGGATTGTGGGGGTCGGCTTCTAATTTCTGGCGCAACTGGCGGATATACACGCGCAGATAGGCCATTTGGCCGCTGTCGGCATATCCCCAAACATGGTTGAGAATGGCCTGGTGCGTGAGGATGCGCCCCGCGTTGGAAGCCAGATAAGCTAACATTTTAAATTCAGTTGCGGTTAGTTTTACGGGGACTCCGGCGCGGGTGACCATTTGATTAACCATGTCGATGCTGACATCACCGGCAATCACCAGACTGGACTTGCTAGAGGCAGCCCGGCTGCGATGCCGAAAGGCTACCCGGATGCGCGCCAGCAGTTCATCGACTCCAAAAGGTTTGGTCAAGTAATCATCGGCCCCGGCATCCAAGGCAGCCACCTTTTCGTGCTCACTGTCGTGCGCCGAGAGGATGACGATGGGCATATCGCTCCATTCGCGGATGCGTTTACAAATTTCCATGCCGCTCAAGTCGGGCAGGCCCAGATCCAGGATGAGCAGTTGGGGCTGGGTGGCGGCGGCAACCGCCAATCCTTCTTCGCCGGTAGAAGCAGTGCTGACGTGATAATCCTGCTGACCGAGAATGGTGCGCAGCGCGCGTAAGATTTGCTGCTCATCATCGATGACGAGGATGTGGGATTTTGAGTCCATGCTCAATCCTCCTCTGGCAACACAGGGCGAGCCCCTTCTGCGGACAGGGGCAAGCTGAAATAGAAAGCAACCCCGTCGGCAAGGTTAGCTGCCCAAATCCGCCCGCCGTGGGCTTCGATAATGCCTTTGCAGATCGACAGTCCCAATCCGGTGCTTTTGGATGATTCAAAACCTGGGGCGATGGCAAACTTTTCGAAAATATGGCTCAAGTATTCTTCGGGAATGGGCGGCCCCTGGTTTTGGATGGTTACTTTCAAGGCGCTGCCCTCGTCTGCCGCGAAAATCTGAATGATTTTTTCGGGTGGGGTGAACTTGAGGCTGTTGTTGAGCAGGTTGACAAAGACCTGTTCCATCAGAACAGCGTCCACGAACACCAGAGGCAGTTCTTCGGGAAGGTCGACTCGGATTTCGTGCCGGGCGGCCAGCCGCTTGAGGCGCTGCATGGCGACCTCGGCAATTTCGGCGATGGAGTTCCATTGCAATTGCAGCTTGAGCGCGCCCGCTTCGATCCGCGACATGTTGAGTAGATTCCCGACCAGTTGGGTGAGGTGATCGGTTTCTTCGAGGATCAAGGATTGCAATTCGCGGCGCGCATCGGGCTCCATTTCCACGCCGGGATTGAAGAGGCTGGTAGCCGAAGCCTGGATTGTTGCCAGCGGAGTGCGCAGTTCGTGCGATACGGAGGACAGGATCGCGGTTTTTAGCCGGTCGCTTTCTTCCAGCAACTGGGCGCGCTGCTCACTTTTCGAAAGGAGGGTGCGTTCCATGGCCAGCGAAGATTGTCCCACGATGGTCTGCAACAGGCGCTCGTCTTCGCGCCGCAAGTTGGACGGCCCGCCCCATATCCGCAACTCGCCAATGGACTTGTCTCCGGATGCCAGAGAAATGATCCGGTCGGGTGATCCCAGGGAGACCTGGTGAGATGGGGCTGGCCTGGTAACGCTTACGGCGGCGTCGGGGTGGTGGACGACAACCTCGACGGCTGCCGCGTGAAGGATTTCGACCAGGCGATCTGCCAGCGTTTCGGCAATGGCCCCGGCGTCGGCTTTTCCCGTGAAGGCGGCGCTCAATTCATAGAGCGTCACGGCTTCCCGTTCGCGCGCCTGAACCGCTCCCAGGCGATTTTGAGCGCTGCTCATTAAACTGCTGACCAACAGCGCCACCCCCAACAGAACCAACATCACGAGCAAATCCTGGATCTGAGATACATTAAACGTGTAGTGAGGGTAGATAAAAAAGTAGTTAAGGCATAAGAAGGATAAGACGGAGGCCAGGATGCTGCCCGTTTTCCCGCCAAAGGTAGCACTGACCACCACGGGAACCAGGTATAGGATGGCTATTACAGGCGTGGAGAGCACGTCTTTGAGTAAAAAGAGGACAACGGTGCTGAGCGCAACCACCCCCATCGAGAGGAGCGCTCGAATCAATTGCCACCAGTGAAGGGATAGAAATCGCATGACACTCCAAAGGTTCCGTGAGTCTTTGATGTGAATTGTAATCCCAATCCCTGGGGTGTATTGAAACCACTTGCGGGGAATTGCCACGGA
>CAYOHX010000018.1:0-61626 GCA_964403875.1 uncultured Anaerolinea sp.
ACCAGAAACCTCGCAAAGCACCGTAAAAGTTTTTCACCTACCAGGAAGTTGGTGTAATCGCCAAAGCAACCCATTGCAAACGAACCTCGAATCAGCGAAGACGAGTTGAATAAGTTTATCGACCGCTGCCGAAAGGGGGTGGTGCGAAGAACTTCCTTTGCCTAAGCAATTCTGCTTCTGTCTACTGCCTGGCTGGGGCAGATCCCCTGCTGCCCCAGCCGATATCGAACGAAAAACCACACCATAACCAGAAAAGGAAACGAGTATGACCGCAAAAGTAATCTGCATCACCAATCAGAAAGGCGGCGTGGGAAAAACCACAACCGCAATCTCCGTAGCGCACGGGCTGGCTCGGAAAGGAAAGCATGTCCTTTTGATCGATTTGGATCCACAGGGCCAGGCTGCCGTGGCTTTAGGCATGACGCCAGAACCCGGCGCGTATTGGCTGTTAGCCGCCGGCCAGTCGCCGCAAGAACAAAAGATCGTTCGTCAATGGCTACGCGAAAGCGGCCGAGACAATTTAGTAATCATTCCTGGCAACCAGATGACCATGACGGCCCAGACCATTATCAATGCCGAGAACCGTCCGGTCTCCTGCATCCGCAAAGCCATCGAAGCCTTTATCCGCAGCAACCTGGATTACATCATCTTCGATACTGCCCCATCTGTCGGCGGTATCCAGGAACGCGCCATCTGGGCATCCGACCTGGTCATCATCCCTTCCGCAACGGATTACCTCTCGACGGACGGCGTCAGGAAAATCGCCGAAACCATCCTGATGCTCAAAAATGAGCGCAGTTGGGCCGGTGCGCTTCTCGGCATCTTGCCCACCCTATTCGATGAAAAGACCCGTGAATCGAAAGCGGCAATTTCCGACTTAAAGAAAGGCTTCGGCGCCCGCGTTTTGGAACCGATCCACCGGGCCACCATCTTACGGGAATGCGCCGCGGAGGGGCAGACCATCTTTGAAAAAGACCTGGAAGCTCGCGCGGCCATAGAATACCAGGAAATCGTAAACCAAGTTCTGAAGTACTAAAGGAGGCCTATATGACAGAAACCAAACGCCGCGGAATATTCAATGATGACCCGACCTGGGATTCAGTGAAGGAACCCAAAGCTGAGTATCGGACTGCGGCAAGTAACTCCCCTGCTCCAGTATCCAATCTGCTGGATATGATGCCGGTGGCGGAAGAACGGCCAAAGCGGAACCGGCAATGGGAAAAGGCACAAATGGCCAATCAGGTCTCTTACCGCGGCATTCCCAAGGAAGTACAGACGGCGCTCAAGACGATCGCCGGAGATTTAGATGTCACGACAGAAGAAGTCGCCCGGGCCTTTCTTGAGTTCGGACTGTACTGCTTCCGGAACAATGAGATCGATGTCCAGGCGCATATCAAGGGCCGGCACATGACCCTGTTCCCGAATGGCTGGAACCGCCAGCCGGCCTGGACTGACTGTGGCTGGGGCAAGAAAGCTGAAACACAATCCGGGGAAAAGAAAAAGCGTGAGCCTTCGACCTGGCAAACGGTTGTGACTTACAGGCGTATTCCGCTGGAAGTGAAGAAAGCCATCCAGGGTATCAGCGCTTTGCATACCGTTCCCGTGGGTGAAGTCGCCACCTTGTTCTTCCTTCATGCACTACAAGCCTATCAAAATGGCCGCCTGGCGCTCAATCCGCAACCCAGGATTGCCGCCAGTTTACACGCCACCTACCAACCATCCGCACAGGGATAACCATGCGTTTTCGCCGCTTCCACCAAAACAGAGCCATTTTCCACCACGTAAGCGCAAGCGTCAGCGGGAGAAGTTACTGGACGAATACGCCTTTCTTACGCGCCGATCTGCTGCCGATGACCCTCCCGCTTACATTGAGCCGCCAGGAAGGGCTGAGAGCCTCGCAGCAGCAGGTTCAGGTCCATTCCCTCCTCTACTCGTTGTTCGCCCATTTTTGGCCTATCCTGCCCCACCAACACAGCGCCACCGGAGTCCTATCGGATGAGCAACAAAGATAATTTTGGTCCCACAATCCAGGGAGTCCACCTGCCCCAAAATGTCACCCTCCCGCCCGAGGTGATCCAGCTTTTACCATTCCTGGGGTATGCCGAACTCAAAGTCACTCTGGCAGCGATCGCGAAATTCATGCGCATCGGCGGGGCAGAACCGATCACACTTTCAGAGTTTGAAGAGATGACTGGCTTATCCCACCAGGCTGTCCAGGATGGCATTACGGCTGCCATGCAGCGCGGGATCATCGACCGCTACGAGGTGGTGGGATATCGGGGACATACCAGCTTCGTGTACGAAATTCGGGTGGCTTTACCGGAAAACGGTATCGGTCTAGTAAGTAGACCGATTGAGCCCATAGTTAAGTTAGTTAAGAGTCAGTCTTTAAACTCCAATAAAGAGTTAACTGACTCATCTGACTCACCCAACTTAACTGACTCCACTCCGAAATCCGCTGAAGAAGCGGAACACATCCGCAAGCAGCTGCGCGAGGCCGGCGTCTATCCCGGTTCGATCCGCTTTCTGCTCAGCCATTATTGCCTGGAGCAGATCCAGGCGTACCTGAAGCTTTACCCCGATGCTCGCCGGCTGGGCATGGCAGAGAGTTCCGGCTGGCTGGTCAATGCCATTAAGGGCAGTTGGAGCATTGAGCAAATCCAAGAAGAATTAACCGCGCGAAAAGAGGCAGAAAAAACATCTGAGCCCTGGTATGTCCAACCCGAAGAAACGCCTGCTGAACCCGAAGACGAGATCCCGGAATGGCTGACCGAAGCCTGGCAAAAGGTCCTTGCAGTGTTGGCAAAAGAAATCCGCCAGGGCGATTTTGACACCTGGGTCCGCTTCTCCCGCGCTTTTGACTTTGACGAAAGCCAGAATGAATTTCAGGTAGGGGTGATGAACAGCTACACCGCTGAATGGCTGCAAAACCGGGTGGGTGTGCGCTCTAGCGAAATTCTGACGGAACAGATGGGACGATCGATCACTGCCCGATTTCTCGTGCATTACTTCCGCGAGGATTGTTGAGGCGCTATGGAAAATTGTGCAAAACATTTCTGCCCGCTCATTCTGACTCACCAGAAATCGCTGGTTTGCCCGGTCGGCTGGACCCTGGAACGGTTCGAACGCAACCGGGTGAAAGATGTGCTGATCGACGAGGATCTCTTCGAACTGGTATTCAACGACGGCATCAGCCTGATCGCCTACGGGCCGACGGTGCAGAACCAGGCGGGGCAATGGTCATTGATGAACCTGGACGCGGAAGATTACCTGGATGCTTTCAGCGGATCCCGCGTGACCGACGTGGCCCACGTTTTTGACGATCCGGGGCTGGGCATTTACTACCTGCAAATTGGCTTGACCCAGGCGGTGACATCCACCCATTACCGGGTCATTGTTGAGTTTTATTCGTTCCTGGATGAGGCAAGTCCATACACAAGACACTTTATTGGAGGCAGCAATGGCAAGAAATAACTTTGTATTCGAGTACGGCGAGGTCAGCGAGGATATTTACTACGATGTGCTGAAACGCGAGGGGAAATCGACCCACTACCTGCGCATGCACCTGTTCATTTCGCGCTCCCCAGACGCACCGGCGCTGCGCGGCTTACGCGTTTGCATTTACGGTTGGGATGCGGTGTGGATCAAAGATGCCATCAATCAAGGCAGTAAGGTGGCGGTTATGGGCCATGTCCAGCGCCGGACGCACAATAACCGCAGCATTTTTGAGATTGTGGCCGAAGATATCCAGCTGCTTTACAACGTCAACTGGGAACGCGGCATGGAAACGCGTAAAGGGCTGGTGGAGAAAGGCTACCTGCTGCCCTGGTTTGAGGACGGTCACGGTCTGAGTGCGGATGTGTATTACGGCAATCTGCACCTGGAACACGATCCCGAATTTAACCAAGAGCCGGCATGATTGAAAAACGTTCCGCCCAAATTTGGGGAATGACTGGTCTGGTGGTATTCCTAATCACCTTGCTGGGCTGGTGGCAGTCCCCGATCGAACAAATCTCCGGCCGGCCTTTGCTGCTGATCCCGGAGGTGAAGGCCATCGTGGATTACCAGGCCAAGGCGCGTGGCTGGATGGACGCCTTCCAGAGCCTGGACGCGGCGCTCTCTGGGCTGCTGCTCGATACGAATGGCGATTTATTCAGCCAGTCGCAGCAGGGCAACCGCGTACTGCAGCAAGCCGTAGAACTGGCTCAAACGATCGACCAGACGGAAGCGCCGGCCACATTGGTGAGCTGGCACAGCGAGTTGAAAACGATCTCCCTGGCATATCTGGACGCTGCCCGGATAGCGCTGCGTTTCATTGGCGCATCCAGCCCGGATAATCGCAGCGCGGCGCAAGCAGCTCTGGAACAGGCTCGCAAGCAATTGGAAAGCGCGAAAACTTCGGAGTGGATGGCGCCATGACGGAACCGGTCGATCTGATCTCGCTGGAGATGCTGCGCCAGCTGCTTGCGATCCAGACCAATTTGTGTGATGGGTTGAAAGCACAGCAGGGGAAACTTCGCGCACGGATGATCGATCTGCTGTACCAGTTCGCGCCGGAAGATGCCGACCATCTGGCTCGCAGCGCTCACCCACTGGAAGGGATGCGTGACGAGGATCTGCTCGAACGGATCCACCTGCTTCTCGAAAAAGGACTGGTCGGCGCAAGTGTACAGCGGACGGACGATCATCTGGCGGATATCCTCCAGCAGCGGGATGCCCAGATCGAGGCTCAACGCGGAATGATTGACATGCTGAAAGCAGATAAGGAGCGCAGCGAACAGCAGGTTGCGCAGTTGACCAACCGGCTGGAGACCATGCAGCAGCTTCTGAACCAAAACCAAAGCACTTTACCAAAAGACGTGGAAACACAACCCTCCACGGAACAAGCTCCGGAATGGTTCTTATCCTGGAAAGGAGGGCGCGGGTTTGAAAACGAAGCCAATCTGGTGCAGTTGATCGGCGACAGCGGCCTTTCGCGCCGCCCGGCCCTGGTGGATCTGGCGAAGAAAACCTACCAGATCAGCCTGAGCACGTTTCACTATGCCCTCGACCGCCTAGTCGAACGCGGCCTGGTCAAGAAGGTTGATCCAATGGGACATGAAATCCCGACCGGTTCTCCAGAGGCCAATGCGCCGGCAGCAGATGAAAAGCAGTTGAGTATCGACATTCTGTTACTGACCAATCTGGGTCAGGAAGCGTATCGCAAGCTGGCGGGCAAAGAGCCGTGCGAGTCGGAGTTCTCGATCTTCAGCCATCACAGCTCGCCTGAACATGCCATCCTGATCTTAGAAGCCGCGGATGTGCTGACTGCCGAGGGTTACCAGGTTGTGCAGCGAGATGTACGCAATATCGTCCTGCCCAACGGCGCATCCGTCCGCCCGGATCTGGTGGTGAAAGACCCGCAGGAACAGGTGGTATTCATCGAAGTGGAACGGGACACCTACAAAGGACCGGCCCGGGTGGACAAGTGGCGCAACCTGCACGCGGCCACCGGCGGCAAGCTCTACATCGTCTGCGATACCCATGCCTGCCTATGCAGCGTGCGCAATGAAACCAACCAGGTGCTCGAAGGCATGGCGTACACCCGCTGGCTGACCGATTTGCGCTCACTCAAAGGTAATTCGAGCCGAAACCTGCCGCCCCGCCGGAATGCGCGTGATAACAGTATGTGGATCGAGAAAAAAGTGACGGAGTAAGAAAGCCATTCGAGAAAGTCATTCTAGTTGAATACGGTCGTACATACCTGGCTCAACGCGAACATGAATCGGCAGCAGAAACCTGAACAGGAATAGATGGAGTGAAACGATGAGATACAACGAAGTGCCTTCCGGAAAACACTTATCCCGCAACAATGGCTACCTGTGCTTTTATGACCGCCATCACCCATTAGCCAACCCGCTGACCGGACGCGTTTTCGTACACCGCTACCTGGTCATCCAGCAGAAAGGAAGGCAGCTGCGCGAAGGACAGATTGTGTATTTCCAGGATGGCAACCCGGAAAACCTTTCGCCTGACAATCTGGCCGTTACCACCCGCAAGGATCTGATCCAGCAACGTCCGCGCCGGCTGGTCGTGAAGATCTGTAAGCGCTGCAAAAAGCGCTTTGTGGTTCCGGCCGCCCATCAGGACCGGCGCAGCCACTGTTCAGTCACCTGCAGCGCGCTGGACCGGCGATTGTTTGAGATTAGAGCGGATGAGTTGCGCGAGCTGGTCTGGGCACAGCCCACCACGGAGGTGGCGCGACTATTTGGGGTTTCGGATAAAGCCATCGAGAAACGCTGTAAGAAGCTGGGTGTCGCGAAACCACCCCGCGGTTACTGGTCAAAACGAATAACAGATGAACATCACAAGGAGACATACACCTATGCATAACATCATTCGATTTCTCTTCCGCACGATGACCCTTTTCGTGCTCGTTTTCCTCGTTTCCTGCGCCGGATTTGTCGGCATCAAGGGAAACCAACCGATGTCGATCTCGCAGGTTCCATCTGGAATGACCTACTGGGAATTCATCCAGGACCGCCTAAATGCGGCCAAGGAAATTCAGCCAGTGCGCTGCGGAACAGGCAAACTGACCTTTTTTGCAGTCATGACGCCTTTCTACTCAGCACTCTACACCTATGTTGGCATCCATCCGGACGGATTCCTCGCAAAGGTAACGATGCAGGATGGCAACATTCCAACCGGCGTAGCGGGAGCCGATCTTACCCAGATACCAGATATCTGGTGGAAAACGGTTGAACGGCTCTCCTGGAGCGCTCTCGCCCGCCGGACGCCGGCCTGCAATTTGCGCCCGGTAAAAGCATCCAAATCAAAAGGTCCAGCAGGCGAGTAACGTCATTGAGGAGGTCGGGGATGGGTTTCGTCGTTGTCGGTGCCAATCTTTTTAAGGCTCGCTCCCGACCTCCCGCAAACGCTGCCAGAAATGGCTACCCATTCCATACGTAGATGGAACGATTCTGGCGTTAATCTTCCCCAACACTTCGTTAGAGCCGGCTATGTCATACAAATATGATCAAGGATGCCCACAAAACAGTATATCTGAATAAGACGTAAACAGCCAAAACCAAGTTGAATCGATAATAGAGATTATCAGTCGCTCCGATCTTCTCTAAAACTGGTAATGATCCACATTTTTAGTCGCCAGATGCCTTTAACCAGAATTATATGAATAATGAAACGAAATTCAGTTTTCGGATTATACGAGGGAAACGCCAACCAAAGATCTGAATACTGATTCAATTCAGCCTGAGTGAGGTTGTGGTCAAGCAAACACAAAGCAAGGTTGATCAGGTCTTCGAGACGCCATGGCCACACCCGGGCAGTCCAATCCCCACTACGATGCTGACCAGACTTTATTTGCCTTCCTTTGATCGCAATCCACCGCTTAGCCCGGCCGCGATTGTTGCGTACCTGTCACTCTCACCACACGCAATTAGGTATCTTCCCATCTGATTCCTTCGACTCACTTTTGCCAAACTGCCGTACAATAAAATGAACATTCACTTTGGGAGACAAGATGAAAAGCAAATACTTTTTCCTCATCCTGGGAATTGTTATCCTAATTGTCGTCGCCATCAGTTGGTTCGCCTTCCCTTGGCGTAATACTACCGGGGGTTTCTGGTTGCTCATTGTTACCGCTGCGGCAGGCGTCGTTTCCATCACCAAAGACGTCATCGCCATGGTGAAGGATTTAAACTCCCCCGAAAAACCATCCCCGGAAGCCACCCCTCAGCAGACCCAGCTCGTCGAGGACTCCGATTACGTCGACCAGGACCAGCAAGGCCGCGGCGCGTCACAGCAGCAGACTGCCAAACGCTCCACTCACGTCGCCCAGCGCCAGCGTTAACAGTTCCGCCTCATTCCTCATTCCTCGTCACTTATACCCCAACAATGGAAGACGTCCGCTACTTCAAAGACCGCACATCCGCCATCGCCGCCTTTGACCACCTCTGGGATCCCGATAACGGCTGGATCCTCGCCTACACCGGCTTCTCCGGTCACGGAAAAACCACCCTCCTCGCCTGGCTGGAAGCCAACCGCTGCCAGCGTGACAAAATCGCATACGCCCGCCTCAGCCTGACCGACACCATCGATGACCTCTTCCTGCTGTTCAACAATCTCCTCGACCAGCTCCGCCAGCTCCTTCCAAAACCTGCCTATCGCGGATACCGCCAGGCGCAGCAATCCATCCACGAGCATCTCGAGCTTGCCCGCACGAGCATCCACCAGTCTATGATCGTCGAGGGCTCCCAACACGTCGACCAGTCCCAAACTGCCAATGTCATTGAGATGATCGAAGCCCAGGAGTATCAGGCCGTCCGCAACCTGGCCGAGCGCTGGCTCACCGCCCTGGCCGAAATCCGTTCCACTGACCGGCTAGTCTTCCTACTCGACAACTACGATTTCTACCAGAAGCGCACCTCGCGCAAAGAGCTCTCCTTTTTCTGGACTACCCTTCAGCGCGCCTGCTACCTGATCCCCGGCCTGCGCGTCATCCTCGCCAGCCGCGAGCCCATCCAGTTCACCAATGAGATCCAGGCACTCCTGTCTGGTCTGTGCCCCGGCCCTGCCTTTGAGCTTCCCCCCCTCTCCTTCGAGGACAGCGACACCCTCATGCTTGATCTGGGCGTTGCCGATCCTCGCTTCCGCCTAGCCGTTTTCGAGCGCCTCGCCCATGGCCATCCCCTTATGACCCGCATGGCTACCGAGGCCTGGACCGATTCCCCTGGCGGCATCCCCGAATCCGCCATCCCTGCCCTCATCGAACGCGATGAAGTCATCGAATGGCTCTATGGCCGTATCCTTGATAACCTGCCCGCCGATCTACAGGAAGTTGTCCGCTGGTCCGCCTTGCTCCGGGTGTTTAACGTCGACATCCTCCATGCCCTTCTGGAGGTCGATCTCTCCGACCAATTCCATGCATTCACCCGCTTCTCTTTCATCCATCCTCATGGTGTGGGCTGGTCCTGCCATCCCCTCGTCCGCCGTGTGCAGATTGCCTATCTCCAGCATGAGCGCCCGGATGCCTTCCGTGCCTTCCAGCAAAAAGCAGCAAATTATTTCATTAATAAAGGTTACAACCTGGAAGCAACCTACCATCGGTTCTTCCTGGATCCTCAAACAGCATATCAAAATTGGAAGGACGAGGCAGATATTGCCAGATATCGACAGGACTATCCCCGCTGGGCACAGTTAGTAGAGATCGGTCTTTCTGAGGAATTGAATCTTCCCTCCCTGGCATATGCTCAAGTCCTTTTCCAGGATGGTAGCTGCAAATATTATCAGACTAACTATTCCCAGGCGCAAGATCGGTTTGAAGCAGCATTGATCACATACCGAGCCATCGGAGACCGCCTGGGCGAAGCTAACTGTCTCCAGGGATTAGGAGATGTACATCACGCGTTTTCTGAGCATCCCCAGGCGCGCGAGCATTATGAAGCCGCCAAGGCCATCTACCATGCCATCGAAGACCATCTGGGCGAGGCTAACTGCATTTGGAGACTGGGAGATGTGTTACGGGCACTCTCTGAGTTTATTCCAGCGCGGGAACATTATGGAAATGCTCTGCTTTTCTACCGGGCCATCGGCAACCGCATGGGGGAAGCCAACTGCCTTCAAAGCCTGGGAGATGTATATTGTGCACTGAATGATTACATTCAGGCACAGAAACAATATGAAGCTGCTCTGTTAATCCAACAATCAATCGGCAACCGTCTGGGCGAAGCCAGCTGCCTCCATAGTTTAGGAGATGTTCATGGCTTTCAGGATGAGTACAACCAGGCACGCAAACATTATGATGCAGCCTTGACTATCTATCGAGCTGCTGAAAATCCTTTAGGTGAAGCTAACTGTATTTGGCGATTGGGCGATTTGCATCAAGCACTTTCTGAACCTCTTCTAGCACAGAAACAGTATGAAACTGCTTTACCTATTTTTCAGGGTATTGGGAACCGCCATGGTGAAGCTGCCTGCCTTCAAAGTTTAGGAGATGTGCACCACACGCTTAATGAGCATTCCCTGGCACAGAAGTATTATGAGGCCGCTCTGCCCTTATTTCGAGCCATAGGTAACCTTGAGGGGGAAGCCGTCTGCCTCCAGAGCCTGGGAAATCATTACCGTTTGCTGAACGAGTATTCTAAGGCGCAGGAACAGTATGAAGCCGCTTTACTCATCTTCCAAGCGATAGGAAACCGTCAGGGCGAAGCCAACTGTCTCCAAGGACTGGGTGATGTGCAGCGCATGCTGAATGAGTATTCTCAGGCACGGGAGCAGTTCGAAGCTGCCTTGTCCCTCTACAGGACTATTAATAGTCCCCGAGGCGAAGCCAACTGCTTCTATAGCCTGGGGAGTATTCACCGCATACTCAATGATTTTCCCCAGGCGCAAAAACAGTATGAAGCAGCATTGCTTATCTATCAAACCATCGGCAACCGTACGGGTGAAGCTAACTGTATTTATGGACTGGGAATTGTGTATGACGAATTGGAAGAGTATTCTAAGGCAAAGGAAAGCTATGAAAATGCCATAGCTGTTTACCAGATCATTGGCAGTCGTCTGGGTGAAGCTAACTGCATCAATGGTCTGGGAAATGTGCATCTTGCGCTCTCTGACCTTCCCCAAGCGCGGGAAAGCTTTGAAACGGCCTTGGCCATTTTTCGGAGCATTGGTAACCGTCACGGCGAAGCTGACTGCATTCGGGGCCTGGGTGGTGTGCTTATGATGCTTTCTGAGTTTACTCAGGCAGCTGAGTTATATGAGGCTGCCATGTTCATATACCGAGCCATTGGAAACCGTCTGGGTGAAGCTTTATGTATTCAAATCCTCGGAGATATCAATTATATGCTTAATAAATCCCCCCAGGCGCGCGAGCATTATGAGCAAGCCTTGCGCATATACCAGGCCATCGGCTATCGCCAAGGTGAAACCTATTGCTCTCGACGCCTGGAGGAAATGTAAGAGAGTCTCTCAACCCCGTCTCTGTCTCTGGAATAGTAACAGGCTACACAATGGCCGCTGCCCCTTTCGTTTCGTCCATGTTCTAAAAGATGCTCTTTGAGATAACCACCACCGACAGATGACACCGACTTCGGCAGGGTATTCGCCGGATCACTCGTCAATCCATAAAGTCGAAAATCCAGTAAATACCATAGCGAAAAGCAATGGAAAAAACAAGCACACTTATTGCGTGCTTGAAATAAAGGACGTGGAATTTGCCAATGCAACGTCTTCCGGATGAATTCTAGAAATAGGGGCAATCGTTATCGTGGGCAACCGTACCGCCGCAACGAATTGATACTCTACTATTTTTTTTGAAAGGTTCATAAGTCAATTCCGTTAAGAAGGGTTATCGGTACAAGGCAAAAAAACCAAAGAGAAAATAAGGTCGCCTCACAGCGAAACCTTATCCTGTCGATTTCACGTTGGTAGATAATTAAAGAGGTGTCTCAGGTTTTTTACGCCCCTTGGATCTCTGTACCAATGAACCCTCGCTAGATTTCTATTTCATCCACTGGCTGGGTTCTGGCAACAGGATGCTTATGAAGCCTTATACCGATCTCTCTTCTCAAAGAAGACAAACGACTGTCCCTTCATGACAAAAGTAAGTAAGCAGACCAGCTTACGCGCTAGTTTGTTGACAGTCGGTTTCTTCCCCGGTATCATAACCATCGCAAGCCTCAACCCCATAGCCGCATACCGATTTTACCGTTTGCCTGACCTGGCATTGTAGTTTCATCCGTCCCTGATAGAAGCGGCCCACGTTGTGTCTCGTCCGAAGCACGAGCGCGCGTGGGTCGTTTTTTGATTCCACCTCCCGGAGGTTTCACGCATGGTTCGCCGTTTTACCTTTCTTCCTAAGGTTTTGCTCCTGCTCCTTTTCCTGGCCGGAGCGTGGGCCGCCTTTACTACCCGTGGCTCCTGGCTGCCTGTGATCAATCCCAACCTGGCCGGCAGTACTTTTGACCGGCTGCCCCCGGATGACCGCCAGGCTGCGGTAGCCGCAGTCGAAGGCGCCCAGGCATTTTTTAGCTTCAACAGCCAGACCGGAAAAGACGCCTGGCTGGCGAAACTGTGCGATATCTCGACCCAGGCCGGCTGTAGCCTGTACAAGCTTGGCGCCGCAAAATTGTGGCAGTCCTTTGGTGACCAGCCCTTCTCGATCCAGGCACAGGCCCAGGCGATCAAGAAAGTGAACGAAGGAAAGGCTTCTGCCCGAAAGGATGCAGCCACTCAGGTTTGGAAAGTCCAGGTGCAACTCAACCAGCCGCTGCCAGGCAGTGATAAGACCAGCGACACGGCCTTCGTGCTGGTAGTGGTCGATCAAGGGGTCTGGAAGTTCGAGCGATTCCTGACGCTGGCTGAAGCAGAACGCTTTGCCAAGGAGTAAGCCATGATCCACTCGTCTCCTCGCCGTTCGTTTCTTTACACAATCTTTGCCTTGTTGCTCCTTTCCACGCTGCTCTCACCTATGCTCAAAGCTCAGGCTCAAGATTCTGGCTCAGGCTGGGGTGAAGTGGTAGACGAAAACGGTAACATCCGTTTCGACAACCTGACCGACCTGGGCGAAACTACTGAGCCGGCTGACTGGATGGACATCCAGCTGCCCTTAGGCGCGAAAATCGATCTGGACGCAAACTACCACCGCTACCAGACCCCGGATGGCAATGTTGTCGTGCTGCCTTCCCCACTGACCCTGGTGATGATGGCCGCCAATCCACAGGAGAGCGGCTTTGCCAACGCCACCTCGCAGGTCGGTATTGGCGGCATGGCAGCCGCGGAAGCGCTGGGCTCTTTGCTCGGAAACCATATCGATTGGGACCGGGTTTCGAGCGAGCACCCCGAATACGTCAACCCCAGTGATTTCTGGAAATCGGTCATCGATGGAAAAGAGAACGTCTGGACCTGGTTCGCCGGCTTTGACTTCCTGGGCGACCTGGCCACGCTTTCCTACAACGATCTCAACCTGCGCTTTGGCCTGCTGCTCTTCAAAGACGGTGTACTCAACTGCGCCAAGATTCCGGGCGGCTGCCAGAGCGTCATTCCCAAGAACCCGACCCCAAATCCATCCAAAACGCCTGTCATTCCGGTGCAGTGCCCCGCGCCTACCATTTCTCAGGGCAACCCTTCCCTTTCAATCGTGAAAGGCGAGCCAGCCAAGCCTTTGGTGATCGGCCAGGATCCTGAAAAACGCGGCGCAGACGTGCGGGTGTCCGTCAGCATTCCCCCGGTCATTCACACCTGGTATGAGCGGATCGAGAAGAAAGAAGACGTCTGCCGTGCGCCCAATGCCGGCGAGGTAACCAACTGCACCACCGCCAGCGGCAGCCGTGGCGTCAAGGATGAGGAAGTGGTCGGCTACGAGTGCCGTCAACACGTCGATCAATATCCTGAGCGAATCACCGACCTGACAGCCCAAGCCTCGCTGGACGCGGCCAGCCGAATCTGGATCACCACCGACCTGGCTGGGAAATGGTACCAGGCCGGGCTGAAAAATCCAAACATCAACCTGGTGCCAGGCTTTGGCAAATACCAAACAGGCTGCGGTGGTAATACTTGCACGGCCAGCGCCAACCTATTGAAAATCCCCTTCGCTGATCCAGGTACGTTCGATCTGACCCTGACCGTCAAGACAGCCGGCACACCCTTCACCCGTCCGCGGACTCTCAACAGTAGCGGTCGCTTGCAGGTGTTCCTGACGCTGGTGCGCTCGCTGCCCGGAGGGGACAACTAATGTCAACCCTGGATGAGCTGGGGATTCTGCTGGCGGATCTGCCGGTGTACTTTGCCAACGGACTGCTGGTGATCGTCTACGTGCTGGCCGCCCATCTGCCGGCGCTCGTCAGCCTGTGCTGCGCCTATGGCTGCCTACGCTGGTTTGACCTGCCTACACAAGCAAAAGCCGGCTTTATGCCCCGGCGCGGCAGCATCGACAATGGTCAAAGTGTTTCCCTACCCATCCTTCCCGTGAGCGCGCTACTTACCGGGATCGCCCTCGTGCTGTGGCTGCTGGCGCAGTTTCTGATCCACGAGCCTGTGCCCTGGATCGGCGCCGGGATGTGGTTGGTTGGTCTGGCGGGGATCTTCCTCGCTCCTGACCACCAACGCGAAAACACGCTGTGGTTCGTCAAAACCGGACTGATTCTCTACAGCCTGGCAGTGATCGCCAGCCGGATCTACCTGAGCTATACCGCGCAGCTGACACCCGAGCAATGGGCCGGGCTGATTGGCTCGACCGATTCGGCCGCCACGGTGATTGCCAACACCCGCTCCAGCGTGACCACCGTGGTTCTCTGGGCGCTCTGGCTGGTGATTCCACTCGGCTTCGGCTCGCTGCTGCTCCAGCAGCTCCTGGTCAACCCGCGCAGTGCGCTCAGCCCACGCGGCGACGTGCGCGCCTTTCTTCGCCATACCCAGAGCCGCAGGTAAGCGAATGCGTCCGGTCATCCTCCACGGATTCCCTGATCCATTCGCGGACCTGCCCTGAAGTGCAGTCCACTAAACCATCGTCTTCGATCGTATCTGAAACCCAAGCGTTTGAAACTACCAGGAGCCACACATGAACATGCACCAGATTGGAACCTTCGCTCTACCCGTTGTGATCGGCCTGATTGCCCTGGCCTGCCTGATCGTCCTCTCGGCGGTAGCCTTCGCGGCTTATGCGCTGAGTTACACGCTCAAGCACAACCGCATCCCCTCAGTTGTGCGGGCCAACCACCTGATCGAAGCCCGGATGCACTACCACTACGGGCGTAAACGACGCAACTACCAGACTGCTCGCCGTGACGGGCAGGATACTTTGGGGAACTCCCCTGATCCCCTGCAATAGTTCGAATGGGCGCGTCACGGCGCGCCCAACCCTTGTCCCTCGCCCCATACCGGGGAGATCGCGCCTCCTTCGCGAATACTCCCAACCTGTTTTATGGACGCTTTTTCCTGGTTGGGCCTCCCCGGTGTGAAGCGAGTGATAAGCACCGAATCTAAGGACCGATTTTTTATGACCGATTTCTTTGAACGCGCCATCCATACCGTCCGCGACTTGGCCCCCCGCTGGCTGGGAGGCACCCAGGCCGCTTCGATCCCGGAGGATCTGACCGTCTTGGACAGCGGCATTGCCTTTTGTCCGAACCGTGACGAGTTGGATTACTTCTGGTACCGGCTGGAGGTGCGCGAGGGTGAATACGGCTTTTCCGGCTACCGGGTCGTGCGGCTGCTTCAGTTGCGCTTTCTGCCGCTTGAGGCGCGTTCGGACGCAGGCCTCTTGCAGAAAATGCGCACGGTGCTGCGTGGCTTATACG
This sequence comes from uncultured Anaerolinea sp., assembly GCA_964403875.1. Taxonomy (GTDB): domain Bacteria; phylum Chloroflexota; class Anaerolineae; order Anaerolineales; family Anaerolineaceae; genus Anaerolinea. The sequence continues at coordinate 15,297 of CAYOHX010000018.1, forward strand.
GCTCGCAGGTGGATCTGATCTACCTGGTGGCCGGCATCTTCAACCCGCCCGTGGGCATCCTGCAATGCTACGGCATCGCGACCTTTTCCCCCAACCTGAACCAGGCGGTCGAAGAGTCGCGCCAGCACCTGGCAGCACTGCGCGCGGCGCTGGCCGGCGCGTACCGCCAGATCCGCCTTTCGCCGCTGGATACGAAGCTGTGCCAGTGGATCTTCAGCGCCTTCAGCGAGATGAAGCACACCCTGGTCACAGTCGGGCATCCGGATCCACGTGAAGCCGCCCGGGCCAACCCTTCTACGGCGCTGCGCAATCCCTTGACCGGCGAGGGTCATACTGGCGCGCCTTTGAGCATGCAACAGAATGAAATCCTCTTTCGCGGGATGGCGGATCTCAAAGAGGAATTCCTCTATCTGGTGTTGACCAGCCCCGTGGGGATCGAATCGATCACCGATATGCTCACAGGGCTGGCCGAACACACCGCCACCTGGTCGGCCTGGCAGACCGGCTCGCGCGCGGCCAGTTTTGGCATCAGCCTGCCGGCCATCCTCTCTGGAGCGCTGGCGCAAAACACGGGGATTGGCTATAGTGCCGGCGAAGGCAGCTCGCATACGGATGGATCAGCCCATTCGGTGGGTCAGGCCAACAGTACCGGCACTGCGCATACTACCGGGCAGGCTTCTTCTTATGGCTGGTCGCATTCTGTTAGCGAGGGGGAGGCAGTCAGCACCGGTACGGCGAACACGGTTGGGCAAGCTACGACCGAGGGCAGCGCGCATACCGACAGCCACTCGGTCACCGATGGCACATCGCACACGAGTGGCTCCTCTTCTTCCTCCTCGCACGTCGACAGCTTCAACTGGGGTCTGAATGGCGGGCTAAAGGGCGGCGTGGTAATCGCGGATGGCTCGATTGGCGCCAATGTGGGCTGGGGCTCGGCGGACGGTTACGCCAGTTCCTCAATGTCCTCAGATACCACCAGCCATGCCGAAACCAGCGGCCAGGCAGACACTACTTCCCATGCCCAGACCGACTCGACCGCGGCAACCAACAGTGCTTCGGTCACCCACTCGAAAAGCGAATCCTGGGGCGAGTCCGGGTCGATTACCCACTCCACCGCTGACACGACCAGCCAATCCACCACCGACTCACAGTCGGATACGAATTCGCAGGCCGACAGCCAGATGACCAACCAGACCACCAGCCAGATGCTAGGTCACGGGGTATCTGCCGGGTTATCGGTGGGTGTGGCGCCCTCCTTCTCGATCTCCAATTCCTACCAGTGGCAGAACGATCCGGTGCTGCTGGTCACGCACCTCCTACGCACCCAGCAACAGCTGCTCCTGACCGCTGCCAAAGAAGGTGCGTATTACACGGATGTTTACGCCCTTTCGCGCAGCGCGGATGGCAAACGGGCGCTGATGGGCCTGATCCCGGAAGCCTTCCATGGCACGGAAGATGTGGTCACCGGTGTGCAGACCCGCGACCTGAACCAGGAAGAGGAAGCCTACATCCACCTGCACGCGCGTACCTTCACCCCGTCAACCCGGGTGGAGAGCGTCCCCGAAGTGCTGTCCGGCTACGCCGACTCGACCCTGCTGACCATGCTACAGACCGCCGCTTATACTGCTCCGGGTATGTTCGAGCAGGGAACGGCGCTCACGGTGCAGGAGTCCACTCCGGAATTTGCCTTCCTGCCCGAGATGCCAGGAGAAGTCGTGCTGGGCCACTTATGGAGCGTGGAAACGGGTGAGCTCACTCCGGCGCAGCTCCGGCTGACCCCCGAACGCCATTTCCACACCGCTTTTGTCGGTGACACGGGTTTTGGCAAGACCGTCTCGGCCGAACGGCTGGCCTATGAAACCACCCTGCGCTGGCATTACCGGACCATCGTGTTGGATTTTGGCCAGGGCTGGCGCAAAGCGTTGAACTGGCCGGGGCTGGCCGGCCGGGTGGATATCCGCCAGCTTTACCCCGGCGCGGTACGGCCGATCCGCTGGAACCCGCTGCAGGTGCCGCGGCGCATCCGCCCGGTGGCCTACCGCAACCTGGTTGTGGAAATGTTCGCCAACGCTGGCATGATGGGCGCGCGCCAACTGGGCTTTATGCGCGAGGCGCTGACGACGATCTACAAGAACGCCGGCGTGCTGGTCATCCCAGAGGGGGAAGAACTGTTTGATGAAAGCGAGATCCCGGATTTCCCGCGCGGCAAGAAGGATGAGGTGGAGGCGGATCACGAGTCGCGCCGCCAGGCTTATATCCGCGAGCTTTGCGCCCGCCGCAGCGCCTTCCGCTTTGTGCGCAGTATCAAGGAAGAAGAGGCTATCAACAAGGCGCGCATGGAACAGGGGCTGAACCAACGCAGTTTACTCGGTTCCTCCCTCGCGCTGCTGACGGACCTGGAAAAGCAGGCCCTGTACATCTACCGCAGCCGCTCCTGCTCGCTGGCCGGTTGGGTCAAGCAACTGCGCCAGCTGCTAAAGAAGCACGAGAAAGATTTGTCCAGCCGCACCTCGCTGCAAGGGGTTCTGCTGCGCATCGACCCGCTGGCAGAAGGCGAAATGCAGGAGATGTACGGTCCGGGCGAGGACACCATCGCTATCGAGGATCTGGGCCTCTTAGGTCCCGATGATGAAGAGCGCTGGGGCATCACCGTGATCGAAGGCGGGGCGGAGATGGATGAATACGCTAAAGCCGCCCTCTTCTCGCTGCTCGACTCGATCCTCTATCTGGACGCGGTCAAGCGCCGGCGCGAATCGCTGGACGGGCGCACGTTCCCACCCATGCAAATCTTCTTCGAAGAGGCCAACAAGATTATCTCGGGTGTCTCCGGCGGGGCAGCCTCGGACCAGGGCGGTACGACGGCCGGCAAGGGCCAGGTGTCCGAAACCATCCTGAACCAGTTCCGCGATGGGCGCAAGTACCGCGTGCTCTCACACATCCTGGTGCAGACGGTCTCCGAAACGCCAGACGGCCTGCTGTCTTCCTGTGGCAACTTGTTCGTCTACCAGACCAAGAACCCCAAGGACCGCGACCTGGTGCTGGCGCACATCGGGCGCAGCGAGAAAGGCATCGTCAACACCGAGTACAAGCGCTATCTGGCGCGTATCCCGCGCGAATACGCCGTGGTGAAACTCGGCTACTCGACCGAAGTGGCCGACATGGAACCCATGCTGGTCCATCCACTCATCATCCGCAGCCGCGAGCCATCCGATGGCGAAGTTCTAGCGCGTCTGTCCCTATCATCTACTGGAGGTTAACTCGTCTATGTTCAAGAAGCGTTCCCCTGTCGTTCCCATTGTCCTGGCCGCCCTGATCGGCCTGCTGACCATTGTCCTGCTCAACGGTGTGATCCGCCCGGTACCGGTAGTGGTGGCCAAAGTGGTCATTTCCCCTGGAACGGTGCTCACCGCGGATCTGGTGGAAGTGAAAACCGTACCGGCGCAGGCGCGACCGAAGGACGCCTTCACGCAGGCCGACCAGGTGGTGGGCAAGATGGTCGCCGTCGGACGCGCGCCGGGCGATATCGTCACCGCCTCGATCCTGGGTGACACCGCCCAGGCCGGCATTCCGGCCGAGCTTGCGGAAGGGCATGTGGCGCTGGCGGTCAAAGTGGACCAGTCCAGTGGTGTGGCCGGGCTGCTGCGTCCCGGGCAAACCGTGACGGTGATCGGGATGCTCTCGCCGGATATCCTGCGTGAAGCCAATACGCTCGAACCGGTGGCGATCGAGGTACCCGAGGCCGTGGGGACGGTGGATCTCCAAGCGCCTACCCTGGAACCCAGCCCAACCCCCACGGTACAGCCCCCGCAGGCGCCCCTTGCGCGGCTGGCCTTGAGCGGCGTCAAGGTGCTGATGGTTCCGCAGTCTTTCCGGTATGAAGAAGTACCCGCCGGCGCATCGGAAGACCAGATGTTTTCTTCCGCCCGCACCACTTCGGCCAGCCAATCCGGCAGTGTGATCGTCCTGGACGTGCCAACCCAACCGGTTGAAGTCATGCCCGGCGTCTCGCTCAATGCCGCTACCTTGATTGCCGCCCTGGATAAGTACGGCGCGCTAACGCTGGCCATGGAACCGGCGGCCGGGCTGAAGCTGCCGGCGGACACACATACCCTCAACCTGGGCACGTTCTACCAGTCGCTGCAAGACGATAGCCAGGTCGCCACACCTGCGCCCGCGCAGCCTTAGGAGGCATGGATGGCCGATGAGCTAAAAGTCTCCGTCATGCTGGCCGCGCAGAATTCGGCCTTTCTGCACGAAGTCATGCTGGCTCCATTTTTTGGTGATGGGCGCTTCCGGCTGAGCACGAATGTCTACAACTGGGACGACCTCAACAAGAACCTGTCCATGCTCCAGCCAGATCTGCTGGTGGTCAACGCCGCCATTGCCCCTTCGGGCGAGGCTCTGGTAGACCAGCTTTCCACAATGCAAAAGTGGAACGGCGTAGCGCTGGTGCTGCTGCCGCAGGAATACCAGCACGCGTATGGCTTGCTGAGTAAGGTTTCCACCGTTCGCCAGATCTACACCTTGCCGCAGGTAAACTGGCCCGAGGTCATCGAAGCCGGCTGGCTGGCGGTCAATAACGAGCGTGCGCGGCGCATTGCCGCCACGCCGCTGCGCCAGGCGTACAGCGAACCCTTACGGGCGCGGACAGTCGCCACGGGAACGCGGGTGATCGCCTTCCTCTCCGCCCGCGGCGGCACCGGGCGTTCTACCATCGCCGAGGCGTTGGGGTATGAGCTGGCGGTACATAACTCCGTGCAAACGCTGCTCCTCAGCTGCGACCTACCTCCAGCCGCTACGATGCATCTGGATCTGCGTTATGTGCCCAACGCGATGGAGTTTATCCGTAGACCAGTAGATGGCTTCAGCGCCGCCATTCAAAAAGTGGAAAAGCTGGACGTGATCACCGCGCCGGCCAATTCGGTGGAATATGCCCTGGCGGTGCACAGCGACGGTGACAAGCCCTGTGGGCTGCATGGCCTGCTCTCCACCACCTGGACGCGCAACTACGCGGCGGTGCTGCTGGATCTGCCGCCCGGAGAGCAGCCCTGGACGCTGGAGGGCATCACGGCCGCCAATACCGCTATTGTGGTTACCCGGCTCACCCTGGCGGATGTGGCCGGGACCTGTCACACCCTGCAGCTGCTCCTGGAACAGATGAGCGCCGAACACCGCATCCCGCGCGAGGCAATATTCCTGGTGATCAACCAGGCGCACGACCGCACCCCGCTGACGCCGCGTGGGTTTTTGGACGCGCTGGCCAAGGAGTTCGACGGCTGGACCCCACCGGTAGCAGCGGTCATTCCGCGTGTGGATGATCTGCCCTTGAAGCAGGACCAGGGTCACCCGCCAACGGCCTCGCTGGATGAGTTCGCATCCGCCATCCGCAGCATCTATAAGCACCTGTATCCCGGGATGGAACCCGATTCGGGCAGCCGGGAGAAAAAAGGCATCTTTCGCCTGTTCCGCTAGGAGACATTATGGCCAACATTCTTAGCTTTTATGATACCAGCGCCAGCCTCGAGCGCCGGTTGGACACGAAAGAACGCGACGAGGTGATCAACGAAGTCATCGACCAGGTCAACCGCGAGTTTCCCGCCGCGGTGCTGCAGGGGCCATCCGATGTCCAGCGGACGCAAATCCGCGAGCGCATCGCCGCCCTGGTGTCCACCAGCCTGCACCGGCGCAACTTGCCGGCCAGCCAGGCAGAAGAGAACGCATTGTCGGATGAACTGGTGCGCCGGCTAACCGGTCTGGGTTTCCTCGATCTGCTCCTGCCTCCGGCGCGCACGGATCTATCCGAGATTGCGCTGTATTCCTCGGGCCTGCTCCAGGTGATGAAGAAGGGCAGCGTGCGTTGGGAAACGATCGATTTGCGCCCGGAACCCGATGAGATCTGGCGCGTGCTGGACCGCTTGCTGGGACCGCAGAATAAGAACCTCAATGAGGTCAACCCTTCGGTCAACGCGCGCCTGCCCGCCACCCCGGCCAATCCCGGCGGCGGGCGGATCAAGGCGCTTCATCCGGTGATTGCCCCGCCAGGACGCAATCCGGTGATCAACATCCGCCTGTATGAGCAGAAGCCGGTGCGGCCCGAATGGATTTTGGAGCGCGGCGTACTGAACGAAGCCATCCTGGATACCTTAAAACGCGCTATGGAAGCCGGCGCGCGCATCCTGATCTGCGGCGGAACGCGCACGGGTAAAACCACACTGCTCTCCGCGCTGTGCAACTTCCTGCCCTACGGCTGGCGCATCGTCAAGATCGAAGACCCGGAGGAAATCTGGATCGACCGGCCGACCGTGCAAACCATCGAAGCTCGCCCACAGGCGCAAGGGACCGAAGTGACGCCCTATACCCTGGCCAACGGCGTGGATGATGCCCTGCGTATGTCGCCCGACTACCTGATTCTCGGTGAAGTGCGCGACGGCCAGGCGGCCATGGCGCTTTTCCGGGCCATGATGACCGGGCACTCCGGCGCCTGCACCTTTCACGCCAATAATCCGCGCGAAGCGATCCGGCGCATGGCGACCATCCTCAGCACCGACCAGCACATCGGAGAGGAGGCCAAGCAGATGATTGGCTCTTCCGTCGATCTCCTGGTGCAGATTGCCATCCGTAAAGAAGTCCGCCGGATTGTCTCGCTAGATGTGGTCTCGAGCGATGACGAAGACGGTCATCTGACCCTGACCAACCTGTTCCGCTTCAACAAGAAGTCGCCCGCGGACCAGCCGGAATGGATTCAATCGGGGAACTACGATCCCTTTGGAGGAGAAGAGGAATGATCCTGATTATTGCCCTGCTTGCCGCCCTGATGATTTTCGTCTTATTTGCCCCCGACCGCCTACCTTTTGAGCGTGAGAAGCGGCGGATCGGCGACCTGTACAGCCCGGAAACCGCGCGCAGCCTGAGCCAGCTGCCGGAAAACTCGCTGGAATACAAGCTCCTGGCTTCTGGGGTCCGCCTGCAGCCGCTGACCTTCAATCTGCTGTGCGTGGCCGGCGCGGCGGCGGCGCTCGTCATCACCTGGGCTTTCCTGCCCGGACTGCCAGCCATCGCCGCGGGCGGACTGGTTTTCTATCTGCCCTCCGCCTGGCTGGACGGGAAGGTCAAAAGCCGCGGGCAGGCCATCGATAAGCTGCTGCCGCTGGCCATCGGGCGCATCACCGCCGGTCTGCTGGCCGGCGGCTCTGTGCCTGATGTGCTGGAAGAAGTGGGCAACTCGCTCGCGGTCGAAGGCGAAAATCCCCTGACTCCGGAACTGCTGCTGACCGCCGCTGAGATGCGCAACAAGAACCGCGAGGAAGCCCTGGCCGCGCTGGCATCCCGTTCGCCTTCCACCTCGCTGGCCAACCTGGCCTATCTGCTTGAAGGCTATTTGCAAGCTGGCGGCGGGGCGTACAGCCGGGTGCTTTCCTCAATTGCTCAGAAAACCCAACAAATTCTAGTCGCCCGCAACCGCTCGCAGGCCAAAGCCGGCGATGCAATGGTGTCCGCCAAAGTCATCCCTGGGGTGCTGGCCCTGATCCTGGCTTATCTCGGGCAGGACCCGACCATCCGTGGCTCGCTCTCGGCCTTCCCGGTGCAGATCGCCATCGCGATTGGCATGGGCAGCATGGCGTTCGGATACAGCGTGATGCGCTCAATGATCATGGAGGCGGTATGACGATCATTCCGATTCTGGGCATTTTAGCTGCTGCGCTGGTGATTGTCCTGACGGTTGAGTTTGTCCCCTCCCTTTCTTCGAAGCGGGCCGCATCGGTTTTGGAGCGGCTGGATATCCCGGCGAACCAGGAACCCTCCGGGTTGCAGCGCTCGCTCAGGCCGCTGGAAAAGCCGGTGGCGAAATGGACGCCAGCGGGTTTCTTACGCAAGGTGCAGTCTGACCTGTACTGGGCGCAGATGGGCGGCAAATGGGGCGGCTGGACGGCTACACAATTCATTGCCCTTCGCCTGGTTGCGGCGGTTGCTGCAGGGGTAGGCGGGTTGATCGTCTTCGATACCCCGCTCCTGGGGGTTTTCTGCGCCTTCTTTGGCTGGCAAATCCCGGCCATGAATGTCAACGGCGCAGCTCGCAAAACCCAGCGCTCGTTCCAGTCCCAGCTGCCGGAATTCGTCCAGCTGGTCTCGGCCCAGATGGCGGCCGGGGTGAAGCTGGAAGAGGCGCTGGTGCGCTCGGCCAAAGAGACATCCCTGGTCGGGCGCTGGATGATCCAGGTGATCCAGATGAGCCAGGGCCGTTCACTCGTGCCGGTGATGCAGGAAGAAGCCCGCCGCTCACTCCTGCCCGAGCTGGTCTCGATGGCCGTGCAGCTGGAGTTTATCCGCCGGGGCGCCAACCAGCAGGAACTGATGGCGCAGCTGGCCAGCGCCATTGCCGCCGACTATATCGGTCAGGCCGACCAACGCGCGGAAAAGGTCGGATCGGAGCTGGTGCTGCCGATGGTGTTCTTCTACTTTCTGCCCTACCTGGTCATCCTGTTGATTGTGGTCGGCTATCCCGTTGTGACGGGGATGTTCTAGATGAACCGCTTCTGGCGCAACCGTTTGGGTTTTGTATTTTTTGGCGCGGCTGCCGGCCTTTCGGGTCTGGCTGCCTGGCAGCATCCCTCGCTCCTGGCCTGTCTACCGGCGCTGCACAACGGGCTGCTGGCAATCCTCTACCTGCGCCGCTACCCAACGGTGCGGTATGACCGCAAGGGCTTGTACCTGGGGCTACTCGCGGCGGCGCTGCCCACAGCTACGCCACTTCCAGAAACGCCAAGCCTCCTGCTCACGCTTTTGGCGCTGGCCGGCTATGCCTGGATCCTCTGGTCGCTCCTGACGTTGGGCAGTCGCTTCGGCATCGCGCCGGCCGACCGGGGGTTGGTCACTTCCGGACCATACCGGTACGTGCGCCACCCGATGTACCTGGGCGAATTGCTGCTGCGGGGTGCCTTGGTCACGAGCGCTCCAGGCCTGGGGATGGCCCTGCTTCTCGCTGGCTGCCTGGCATTGATCCAGGTGCTGCGCATTTTGCGCGAGGAGCGCATCATCCGCGGGTATCCGCTGTATGCCGCGCAGGTGCGCTTTCGTCTGCTGCCAGGAGTGTGGTAATGCCCGCGATTGCTGTGATCCCGCTTGGAATTTGGTTAATCGCCTGCGTTGGCTGCGACCTGAAGACCCGCCAGGTGCCTAATCTTCTTACCCTGAGCGCCCTCCTCATCGCCGCGATCTGGCGGGCAATTGCCGGCGACTGGCTGGTGGTGGGGATGGTTCTTGCCCTGATTGCCATCTCTGATCTGCCGCGAACGCTGCGCATTCTGCTGGCAGGAGCTGCCTGGGTGGCCTGCATTGTTTTTGGCACAGCCGCGCAAGGCAACCTTTCCATCGCGCTTTTTGCCGCCTGGACGCTGTGGGAGTTAGATGTCATGGGTGGAGCGGACACGAAGATGCTGACCGCCCTCTTACTTCTTACCGGTGATCCGCTGCTGCTCGGGGCTGTGTTGCTGGCCGGCGGGCTGCAGGGACTGATCGGACTGCTACGCAAGGAAAAGACCGTCCCGTATACGGTGGCAATCGCTGCCGGGACGGTCTGGTACTTGATGGCGCACCTTATATAAGCCGTACTGATTCTAACAAGGAAGGAGGTGAAATCCATGCGTTATCTACGCGATACTCGCGGCATTGAAGCCAGTGAAGTGGCGCTGCTGATGGCAGTGATCGTGGTGGTGGTCTACGGGGCATATAAGCTGCTAGGCCAGAACATTGTCAATATCGTGAATGATGTGGCCGGGAAAATCTAAGGCCAGGACGAAATTGGATGAGGCGGGCGGTAACCTCCCGGTTATCTGCCCGCCTCGCGAGAAGTTTGGAGGGTTCTATGCGGCGATTTATGCAAGGCCGTTCCGGGCTGGAAACGATTGAAGCAGCGATTACCACGCCCATCGCGGTGTTGATTATGCTCGCGACCATCAACCTGGGTATGGTCATCTTTGGCCAGCAGGCAGTACAAGCCGCCGCCCGTTATGGTGCGCGCATGGGTTCGGTAGCGCAGCAGTGTTCGGCCTGTTATGCGCTGAATGGAGCGCGCGAAGCAATTGCTTCAGCAAAGCTCGTACAAAACCCGAATGTCCAGATTCTGGCCCCAGGCGGAGTTGCTGGATCGGTCCTCAAGGTGCGCGTCTCAGGCACCATCCCCAATTACCTGGGCAGGTTCATCGGTTGGAGCGATCCCTTCAAGGTCAGCTCGGATGTGACCTTCCGGCAGGAAGGCTGGTAATCCCATGCGCAAAGACACTCGGGCCTACTCGTTGACCTTCTGGGCCATCTTCATTGGTTTTGTGATGATGCCGATCATGGCCATGACCATTGAACTGGGGCGCTACTTCTATGCCCGCGCACAGGTTTCCGCTGCGGCGGATGCTGCGGCGCTGGGCGCGGCCATCGAGATCAACCAGCGCACCTTTCGCGCAACGGGCAACCTGGTCCCGACCGACAAAACCTGGGCGCAGGCACAATCCATGGTCAATGCCAATACAGGCATGCTTGCTTCACAAGGCATCCACGCCTGGGTGACCGGGATCAACGTTAATGATGGTGCGAATACAGTGCAGGTCAGCGTTTCCTGCAACCTGTCCCGTTTATTTCCGGCGGTGGTGCCCAATGTCGTCGTGACCCAAACCGGCCTGGCGGAAGTGGGAGCCTTTACGCGATGAACGGTCTCCTATCCATTCTTTGGAAGGCATTGAAGTGGATCGGGCTTGGCGGTGGACTGGCGCTCCTGGGTCTGTCTGCCCTTTCTGACCCAGCCGACATTCCCCCAAGCGCCTGGAACGGGCCGGTGTTCCTTCAGGATCACTGGGAGCTGACCGGGATCGTTGAACATGGCGTACAGACCCACCGCCTGTTCGAGCAAGAACTGGACCTGGTGGAAGTGCGCTATGGGCAGGGCAGCCTGTGGGCACTGATTGGGATAGCCCGGCCGGATGGCGGGTATGAGTCGCTGGTCCAAGGACTCGCCAGCCGGCAGAAGGTCGAAGTGGCTTTTCACCAGCCGCGTTATCTCACCCTTTCCATATCTGGAACTTCAAAGGCCGTCGACCACGCCGTCTGCGCTCAAAACCGAAGCGCCCGCTGCCAGGTGACGGCGCTGGTTGAAGGCAGCCGGCCACCTCTGCTGCTCGATCCCGAGGAAGAGCCGACCGGCGATCTCAGCAATGTTTTTATCCAATCCGGCGTTTTCCCGCCACATTATCAGTATGGTTTTCTCACCTGGGATATCCAGCCTGGGCGGATGATCGAACAAGGTTTAGAAGGAGGGTAACCGAATGGACGCATCTTTTTTATCAGCAAACGCCTACCAGGCCGTCGCCTGCCAGTGGTTTTTCATCGGCCTCACCAGCGGCATCGCTGGAGGCATGGTTCTATCCGCACTCATGCGCTGGATGACCGATAGTCGCGACTAAGGGATACGGTTCGGAGTAGTGATGTCACCGATGAAACTGATGAAGCCATTTTTATACCTGCTCGTTCTGGGTTTTGCCCTTTGTTTCCCTGAGATATCACACGTGGTGGCATGTTCAACCCAACCGGCGGAGGGGCAGCAAATCGATGCTCAGCTTCCGAAAATAGATATCCAGATCGTTGGGATGACTGGGATGGCCGGATGGTATCGCTCGATTGCCATTGTTTCAGTGACCGCGACATCCGGCCTGACGAACCTGGAGATGCGGGAGGATGGCGGCGATTGGCAGCCAGGTCATTCCTTGAAGCTCACCGAGGACGGCGTTCATTTGGTTGAAGTCCGGGCGACCCATGCGGACAGCAACCAGCCGACCATTTCGAAAGAAGTCAAGATCGACCAGCATGATCCCACCGGCCAGTTCACTGCTCCGCAAGGAGGTATGGCGGTGCAGGGCATCGTTCAGGTTCAAGGGACTGTCCATGATGAACTGTCTGGTATGGGTCAGGTAGGTATATCGCTTGACGATGGAAAAACCTGGCAGGCGGTCCCCCTACAGGCGGATGGCAGCTGGTCGACCACCTGGGATACTCGTTCTGACCCAGATGGTATGCATGCCGTGCAAGCGAAGTTCACCGATCAGGCCGGCAATACCTCCAGCGCAGAGATTTTTTATATTGTCGCGAACCACCCGGCCCAAATTCATCTGACACCTCGCTGGGAGATTGGCGATAAAGGCAAGCTCGATATCCTGTCTGGCGACATCAGGCTGATGGATGTCACCATCAACATCTCTGATCCCAAAGGTCGCTGGCCAGATATCTATCTGGACTACTCCCCCAATCAGGCGCCCAAAGAGATCGTCTGGGATGGCAGATTTGGCCAGACTCCGGCGCCGAGTGGGGAATATAACGTAACGGTGCAGGTCACCGATCTAACAGTCCAGCAGATAGAGGCGCATGGGGTGATCGTGATACCGCCGGTCAGTACGCAGGAAGTCTTACAGACATTGCCCACAACAGCCGTATTACAGGCATCCGGCGCAGCCGCTCAAGGCCTTACTGCTACACGCAGCTCAGGACCGACAGGTACGGTGACGGCGTTGCCCACCCTGGTCGCCGCGATAAAAACCCCTGCTCCTCCGCTAGCCACTTCATCCTGGAGCTTTCTTCGCTGGTTGATCCTGCTGGCCGGCGCCGGCACGCTGTTGGCCTTCTGCTGGAGAGCTACGCGCAATCCCCGTTCACAAGACATGAAGAAACAGAACCAGGCGATCAGCGAGGTCCACCCTGCTGATGAGGCATGAAGGATGCGCTCTTGGAATTGGTTAAGATCCTGCTCAAGAAAAGGGGTTGCGTATGATCGATGGCTTGATTGTGCTGGGGCTTTTGGTCTTCATCGGGATCCTATCGATCCCAGGAGTTAAATGGTTGATCGACTGCATATTTCAAAAACAACAAGAAGGAAAGGAACAATAAAGGCCATGTCGGATGTCTTATTAGCCTTCGGCGCTTTTCTACGTGAACAAGTGTATGCACCGCAAACCATTCAGGGTTATCTTGAAGAGTTGCGCAAGTATGCGCGGTGGCTCCAATCTGAAGGAATGACTGCGGAAGAGATTATTCTTTCCCAGGAAGCGTTGTGGCGATATTTCCAAGCTTTGGAAGAAACAGGTGTTTCTGCCAGGGGAAAAAGCCGGGCAAACTCTGCTTTACGCGCTTTCGAGCGGTTTCAGAGTGATACACATCTTGCAGTAGGGGTCTCGGGAGAGGATAAGCGTACCGGAAACAGCCCAGAACCTACCAAAAACGCAACTCAAAAAAATATGCGAGCGCTGATCAAAGAGTTTCACCGCCAGAAAGGGACGGATCGTACAGTGCGGCAGACCTGGCTTGCCACCCGCAACCAGGCCATTCTCCAAGTGCTGCAGGAAACCCATCTGCGCGCCAGCAAGGTATGTGAACTGCAGGTGGTAAGTGATGTGAGCAGAGACAATCTTGAGATCCTACACGAGATCTTTCCAGGGATCGAATTATCCACCAATGCCAGCCAGGCACTGGTAGATTGGTTAAAGTTGCGCAAACCGGGACAGGGATTACTGTTTATGCGGTATTCAGGAGAACCAATGCAGCCTTTCGACATTTACTGTTTCAAGTGGGACATGCGCCAACAAGCCAAAATGTATGGAACTTCGGAGAGACCTTAATGAAGCGCAAATTGAAATATACCAGAACCTTCCTGTTGATCCGCAATATCGATGAAACGGGCGTGTCAGGAACTGGAATTGTGGCGCACGGGGTAATCTTGAAGAGCGGCCGCGTCGTGATGGAATGGCTACGGCCACCTTGTTCCATTGGCATGTTTGGATCGATGCAGGAAATGATCCAGATCCACGGTCATGGCGGCAAGACGAAGGTGCGGTTTATCGGCGAAGCATAGAGCCAACATGCTTTATGGGAGGGCCTTATTACGGGACTCCTCCAACAATGCATACTTCCGGCCATTACCAAACAAGCATAGACACCTCTAGATCATCAGGATACCCATGAAACGAAGCACAGCTTGGAAATATCTGCATACCCTCTGCGAGCGATTTGACGAGGCGGTAACCACACCCGAGCAATACCCCATTCCTATTCTCCGTGTCTGGTTATACGGCAGTGTGTTAACCGAAAAACCGGAACCAGGAAATATCAATTTGATCGTCGAAGTGGACAGCTCTGCCTACTGCCAGACCTACCGCTCAACGGCGCTTTCCTTGCAGGAAATTCTAAAGAACTATCACCGGGCGCTCACGCGTTTTCATGCCGGCATGGTGAAGATCCGCATGGATGACCTGGAAGTTGGACAGGGCGAGCCGGGTTGGTGGTTCCAAATCCACGGCTGGCCAGAAAACACGCCCTATTACCTCATCTGGCAGCAGGGGATGAACTGGAAGGACATTTTAGCTGCCATTCAGGCTGATCCACTTCCATACAACCCGACTATCGAGGCTGAAAGAAAACGGGAGAATATTGAAGCGAATGGCATTATGAAAGTCGGACCGGTGATGCGATTAATTCGCACCAAATATCACCTCATGAAGTTTATCCATACTGGAGCGATCTACTACCCCTTGCGGACCCGGGTCGGCTTCCGCATTCATATTACCAGCGACTGCTGCCCGGTCAACCTGAAACCATTCCTGCAGGGCCGGCTCACAACCGACCTAGGGCTATTAAAGCGAACCTACGCCTGTGTCGCAGTCATCCGGTGGGTTTGGGGCGCGCCTCCCGGGGACCGTACGGGCCAAAGCGTAAACGGCGCAGAAGCAACGATGCTCGAACCATTCATCGACAGCACTGATGCCAGGCAGTGGGTATCTGAGAATATGGAAAAATTATTCCGAGAGGCCGGAATGGATCCTATACCGATCCATTTCGTTTCAGAGAGATCATAACCAAATCAACGGTTAATAACCATACTGGCTGACATGGATCAGCCAGTATGGTTACAGGTGATGTAACAACTCAGCGCAGATAATCAGCCGCTGCCTGATAAAATGCGTGAGCCCATTGGATCAATTGCGCGACATCCTCTTTGGGCAGCGACTCATTAAATCCGTAATCGCTTATCTGCCGGATCGATTGGGCTTTGATCAGGTACTGGTGGTATTGGGAATCAACTTCTCCTGTTTTGGCATATTCTTTTCCAAAAGCTGCAATAACCGCGGAGTGACTGGAAAAATGTAAGCCTTTTCGAAGCAAAAGCGCCTCAGCCAGGTAAAACATCGCGTAATACGTTCGAGAAGCAGCGATGCCGATAAAACCTTGATCCAGAAGAAGTTGTGCCGCTTCAAGATTCTCTTTCGCTTTATCCAGGATCCCTTGTTCATCCGAGGTCATATAGCAATCCCCTCTTGCCTGACATTGAGGATGAATGGGATTTGTTGATGATTGTATTTTTCTTCGGAAATGAACGCCAGTGAAATGACGGTGTCATAGCGGAGTGATAGGCGGGCGGCCAAATCTCCTGTCTGCTGCACCATATCGAAGTATTGGAAATCGCCTCGCAGAACGACTAATACGTCAATATCCGAATCAGAGCGAGCCTCATCGCGCGCCTGCGATCCATACAGATACAGCGCTTCCATCCGGTCGCCAAGGATTGCTTCCAGATCGGCCTTCAGATGCTTGAGTATCTGGGTGATATCTGCGTGCCTCATATCATTTATTATACAGATGTTTATCGTTACCACCCTGACTTTAGGAGATTGGAACCGGCATTCGGTGATTTTATGGAGCTTTCCCATGTAAAGTTAGCGAATACTCCAATTTCATAACCAAAGAGCGAAACTCTGTTGACATCCGAATCAGCATATGTTATATTCAGCCCGACAACTAAATAGTTTATAACCGTTCCCTAACCAACCGTAGCCAGAAGCGTGCCTCCATGAGGCCGCTGCTGGCTTTTTTGTTTTAATCCCGTCCGGAGGCCGTTCATGAGTACCAACTGACTGTAATACCTCCCAAAGACGCTTTGTTCCACGAAAGTTCTTTGCCTGAGGCAGATGGAATCTTCTCTAAGGCAACGATAAACAAGTCAGATGACAAGGATGGAGAACCAATTTCATGGGATTTGCAAAAGTATTCAACCTTCACGCAGCCCGTTCCAATAAGCCCGGCAAGAAGGATGGCACTCTGTCTGTCCTGTATGCTTCCGCTTCACCAAATGGGCAAATCATCGCGTTCCTTTCCCGCCAGCCTGATCTTTCCGTGCATGAAGCATATACCACGCGCGGTGTATTACAAGGCCTACCAGGGGTTAGTCTCGTCATTCTGGATGAGGTTATCGAATTAGCAGATACCTCGAATGATGTCGTGGTTCGTTCTCTCGAACTGAGCCGCATTCCAACCACGACCTCCGAAGCATTTTTATCACAACCCGAAGAATGGCTGGGGCGCGCCCGGCTGTCGAGCACCCGCCAGATCACCTACCTCCCCTCCCGGCAGGTAAATCTGGTGAACTGGTCCGGCGGCGTCGGCAAGACCACCCTGGCGATGGCAATCTGTAAACGCTTTGTGGATCACACCGGGCTGCCGGCGGCCCTCCTGGAGCTGAGTATGGGCGGCAGCGCCTTGCATGCCCGAGTATCCTCCGACCTGCCTGAATTCTTTGCCATCGCCACCCACAAAGCCGAACCCGGACAGTGGCAGGGGGTCAGCCTGTACCCAATGGACGGCCGGACGATTGATGTCCTGTGGGGAGAAAACCCGGATGGTGTGCGCGCGGTGTTGGCGGATATTCGTAAGAAGCACACACTTTTTGTCGTGGATTGCTTTCCAGGACACCCGTTGTTTTCAGAGCTTTCCCAGCCAATTCCAGGAACGATCAACCTGGTCATCACCTCGCCTCGCGACGATGCTATGCTGCAGGCCCAACGGTTAATCCAGGAAATTCCAGGAATCAGTCATCTGGTACTCAATATGGGAAAAAACCTGGCTGACCGGGCCGAGAGCGGTTTGGCAGTTACGCTACCTTATAACGAAGGCTGGGCCCAGGCGACAGATGCACGTCTGGCAGATCCACTGTTAAGCCTGATCTACTCGGGTTGGAATCGAGGGATGAAATGAACCGAACCACGCAATTTGTGATTGGCCTCCTGGCCATCGTATTAGCGATCGCCGCTGGTTTCTATGGACGCAGCACCTATCTGAAGGAAGTGTCTACCTACCAGGTGCCTGTACCCGTGCAAGATATCCAGCCTTATACCATGCTAACCGACGCGATGTTTCAGATGCGCGAGATGCCGCGCGCCATGGAGACGCTGCCTTATTACCAGTCACTAGCCGATTTGAAAGGGAAACTGTCGGTCTCAAAACTTTCCGCCGGGCTGCCGGTCGCAACCGTTAGCGCGGTCGCGCCTGCCCAATTCCGCCTGGCGGATGCAGCGTTTGAAGTGATTTCGATCCCAGTAGAACCAGTATCCGCAGTCGGCGGCCAAATCCGGATTGGACAACGGGTGAATCTCTATCAGGCAGTGAAAGTAGAGGTTACCAACGCCACCCAAGCAAATTCCCAGGTAGAAGGGGATGGCAATCTCGAGGTGAAACAAATCGCCAGTCATGTGCTTGTTGTAGACGTGCGCACCTCCCAGGGCGTCACCGCCGGGCCTAACCAGGCGGAAAGTAAAAGCAATGGCAGTTTAACGACTGGGAGCCAATCGGTTGAGCAGGTGCAGATCCTGACGCTGGCGCTGCCACCCGATCAGGTGGAAACAGTGCTCAATGCCGTGGCGGCATCGAAAAAATTGGGAGGTCTATTATGGACCACGCTGGCGGTGCCCTGATGTCCCGGCCCAATCCACCCAAGATTGAACCGCTGACGGATGCTGACCTGGCTATGATCAACCGGGTGCGGGAAACCCTGGTAGCGCGGTCGATCAAGCCCCCCGCCTGGCGTGACCTGGACCCGGCGCAGCGGCGGCGCTTTTTCGATGAGGTGCGCGGCGTGCTGATCGAGCAGGGTGGCGATACATCCAATGTTAACCGCAACGCCCAAATCGTGACCGATGCACTCTCCGGTGTGGGTCTGCTTGACCAGCTTCTGCGCGATCCCTACGTTGAGGAGATTTTCGTCCGCAAAGGAGAAGTCGCGGTGGAGTATGACGGGGCATTTCACGCTTTGGGCCGCCTGGCCGACGATCGCTATTTTGAAGACCTGGCAATTCACGTGGCAGATCAAGGCGGCGCAACGCTGCGTGGTGACCGGCCGGCGGTGCTAATCGACCTGCCTGGCGGGGAGCGTTTCACTGCGATTGTCCCCCGCCTCTCCACCGAAGGCACCGCCATCAACATCCGCACCTTTGGCCGGCGGGTCAAAACCCTGGAGGAGATGGAACGAACTGGGACCTTCAACAAGCGGAGAAACGCCATGACCGGCTCGCTCGAGGATGTAGCCGACCCGGATATTCGCGCCCGCATCGCGAAGCTCGAAGCCGGCCCCGATCGCTTCCTGGCCTGGATGGCCGCGACCCTCTCCGGAAGCATGCTCATTGCCGGCGAAATGGGCTCCGGTAAAACGACACTGCTCAACGCCCTTTCCGGCTTTCTCCCCCGCCAGGCGCCCATTGCAGCCCTGGAAACCTTTCGTGAAATGGAAATCCAGCATCCTTTCCTGCTGCGTGCCGTTGCTCCGGCGGAGTTGTCTGAGGGCACCCCCGGCGTGACCATGGATTGGGTGCTGGACATCATCTACACCCGCATGAACCCGGCCGCAATTCTGGTCGGCGAAGTGGTTGGACCGGAGGCGCTGCAATTTCTAAAGGCGACTTGCCTGGGCCGTAAGGCGCTGACCACCATCCACGGTGGGACAGTTGAGGAGGCGCTCATGCGCCTGGAACAATTGGCCCTGGCGACTGCTCCAGAGCTTGGACTACCCGCCATCCGCTCGATGATTTCCCTTGGGTTGGATGTAGTGGCCTTAATGGCGCGCGTCTCCCGATCAGGGCATGTAGAACGCGCATTGCAAGCAATTGTGAAGATCAATGGCCTCGATGCGCAGGGCAACTACCGGTTGAATTATCTATACTATGCAACCGATGATCGAGACCTGATTTCTTTGACCGACGTCTTCCGCCATTTAGCCAAAAAGGAGGACCGGGGTGAATAAATTCAGCCTGATCCTGGATCTGGGTGTCCTACTCCTGGCGTTTGGCGTATTCCTGGTTTCCTTGCGTTTGTTCGTAATGGGCACGGAGTTGGCGACCCGTCTTTGGAAACGCTTTTTCGTCTCCTGGGCCAGCCGGAAGATGCGCCAGTTACGCATTGTCCATGAGGATAATACTCAGAAAAAGGAAGAGTTAGACGTTAAGCGGTTGGCGATCCTGGCGCTGATTCCCCTCCTCGCCATTGCGGTGCGTGACCTGTTGCTCTCCCCATTGATTTGCTTGTTTGGTCTGCTCATTTGGAGCTGGGTGAATTATCAGGAGCATCAGACAGAGCGCAGCCGGGTCAATGAGGATGCCGAGATTGCCGCCTTGCAGATGCGGTCTCTGCTGAGCGTAGATCGCTCTCTCCTCAATGCACTCAATGGCATCAACCTGCCAGATGGCCTCCTCAAGCGGAATTTACAGAAGGTCATCGCCCGGCTGCAAATGCACCAGCCGCCAGAGCAGGCGGTTCAGGCATTACACGGTCTGCCAGGCAACGTTACCGCTCGCCTCGCGGCTTTGATCGGCAATAGCGCCCGCATCACGGATGAAGTACATGCCTCCCTGCTGGTCGCACTGGAACAAGAAGCCCATCGCCAGAAGCTGCTGCGCTCCAAAATGACACAGACGTTAGCCCTGGTGCGCGGCACGATCCGTTTGCTGCAAGGAGTCGTTGCCGCTGCCGTCTGTTTCGTACTGCTCAATCCCACCTGGCGGAACTTTTTCCTGCAAGACATCCCGCATCGAACGCTGCTGACGGTCCTGCTGATTTGCTCGATCGTAGCCAGCCTATATTTCGAGTTCGAGGTCTACCAACTCGGGCGCGGGGAGGCTTTCTAAATGGAGACCTATCCCTGGTTCGTTGGCATCTCGCTTGCGGTAGGTGCCGGCTTGATGACAAACACCTTACTCACCACCATCTTCATGGTTGGACGGCAGTTACTTCGCGGACGGAGCTACCGGCGTATTCCACTCGAATCACTCCGCGCGCCTGCTGGAAAACAGGAAACCTGCGCTCAGAGCGAGGATGAAATTCTGGGTTTGGCTCAAATTCCCTGGACGAACCTCTACGCGCTCTCAACGTTGGTCAGCTTATCCCTGTTCGTGATCCTCGGCCCGTATCTAGGTAGCTCCAAGCTGTTTCTGCTCAGCCTACCTGCACTCGTTTGGCTGCTCAAGCGCTACCTGATGTACCAGCGCCGGCGGTTTATGGTCAGTCAGGTGCGCCAGCTGCTGGTAGATATCCGCCTGCACATGAGCCTGTCCGGTTCGCTGCTTCTGGGCCTGGAAAACATCGCTCGGACCAGCGGCGAGACCAGCCCGGCGTATCAAGCGCTCAAGCGCCGCATGTCAGGCGGCTCAGCTAGGAGTGGGTTAACAGTGCTTGAGCAGCTGGCCGGCGACGTGAAATCTGTACATTTGCTGCGGGTGGCGCAGCGCGTGCGTTCGGCGCAGCAATCCGCGGGCGTCTTAGGGGTGGATCAGGCCATCGCCAGTTCAATCGAGGAACTGAACGATGAGATCGCCGGCCAGGCGGAGGAGCAAATGCAACAGATGCCCACCCGAATTACGCTCCTGGCCATGCCGTTTCTGCTCGGCCCCATCGTGATTTTGTTGTTCTACCCGCTGGTCGATCGCATTCTCAGCACCCTGTCTGGGACGGCGATTGGCGGCGGTTTCTAACCCATTTTATTCTTTTAGGAGGTTCGTATGTTGTTCGACAAGAAGGCGTCGGAAATTCCGCAGTTCGTGGTCGTTCTGGCCATCGTCGTCGTCCTCGGCGCAGCCGCCGTGTGGGGTATCCTGACCAACATTGGCACGCAAGGTGGGAGTGTCGCCACCTGGATTGACAGCATCGCCGTTCCCGCGGCCCATCCCTAAACTTCATTCTTGAGGGGAACCGGCAGGTTGGTCACCTGCCGGTTCCCAAGGAGGCTCTATGCTGCATGATCGCTCCGCGCAAAGCGTTGTGGAATACATCGTCATCCTGGCTATCTTTATCACTCTGGTGGGTGGCGCCTTATGGCAGATTTTCGTCACCCTGCAGGATAAGTTCAACCATGTCAACACGGAAATTGGGTCATAAACCGGTAGGTTTGATCCGGTCCAACGCCGGCCAGGCGGCTGTCGAGGCGCTGTTGGTGCTGATGATCCTGGGACTGCTGATCTTTGGCGGGATCGAACTGAGCCGTGGAGTGGCTATTCGCCAGGCGCTGGATAGCGGCACCGGCGCAGCCGTGCGAGCGGTGTCACTCGATCCCAGTCAGTGGAGTTTTGCCACGGGCATGATCCAAGGCTCCGTAGATCAGAACATGCTGGGCGCTGCGCCAACGGCTACCGTCCAGGTTCTGGATAGCGCCGGCATACCACGGAGCGCCGCTTGGCTGTCCGGCAGCCCGTTTGGCACGGCCTTCATCCTGGAAGCCTCCGCCCCTTTCCAGGCGGAAATCCCCTTCCTGCCTGCGTCGATGATCACCATCCGAGTCAGGCATTGGGGCATCGTGGAGCGCTACCCATGATCCGCGACCGGCGCGGGCAGTCCGCGGTATGGGGCTTTCTGGCGATGTTCGTCTTTATCGCCATCGCTTCCGGCCTGGTGGATGTCTACCGGCTGTATGCAGCGCGCAATTGGGCCTACAGCTTAGCGCAAGAAGCAGCGATGGCCGGCGCATCACGCGGGCGGGATTGGGGCGCGGTAGCGACAGGTGGGGAGATCCGGCTGGTAGAGGCAATTGCCAGGGATGAAGCGGAGCAGATCGTTACTACCGAGATGAACACACGGGGAATAAGCGGATACACCATGGATGTTCGGGTGCTGCCAGATCCTGATGGAGGAAGCATCGCTGGATATCCGCTGAGGCCCGTCCGGTTGGGGAGCAGCCTGGGCGAGTGGCAGAGTGATGAACCTGCAGTCGGCGTGTATCTTGAAGTCCCCGTCAATTGGTTGTTGTTGGATCGATTGAATATCGCAGTCAAAACGGTGCGGGTATTTGCCGCTGCAGGAGTTGCGCAATGAAGATGCTTCAAAGAAAGGCAGGGATGAATTCCCAAATAGGATTCAGAGTCGCAGGCATACTGCTCCTCCTGGTGGCCCTTGGGCTGGCGGTCCACCTGGTACAAGCGAATATCTATCCCGATTACTTGAGGAACGGACGGACCTTTGACCAGGAAACCAGTTACATCCAGTGGAATGGCTCGGTGGCGTTTATTAGCCTGTATCACAGGGATAACACTTCCCTGCCACCGTCCGAAGGCGGTGCGAATTGCGGCAACGGCTGCACCGAACAGGTCACCCGCATTCAGAGCGGGAGTTCAATCTCCGGCAATTTCACTTATTTGCAGACCTTTAACGTTCAGGTCGCCTATAGTGGTGACCGGAATGTCGGTACAGCCATCATCAAGGCTTGCGGTCAGACGATTCGCACAGAAAATTTGTATATCGCCAACCAGGGTACGCCAGGGTTCGTAAACGTACCCAGTCCAGCCTGGAACGTCCCCACGGCCGGGGACTGCGCCTGGTCGATCTCTGCTTCGGGCGGTTATGTCGATGTCCGCGCAGTTACGACGGTCTACCGCACCACACCTGCCCCGACCGTGGATCTGAAGGTCAACAACTCGAATGGGCCAATAAATCTCGGCGCGCCGGGCAGTTACACGCTCAGTTGGACCAGCACCAACGCGGCTTCATGTTCAGCTTCGGGCAACTGGAGCGGATCGCAGCTGACTAACGGGTCGCAAGGATATAGCAGTATCGGGGCAGGAACCTATACCTATTCCATCACCTGCACCAATCCCGCTGGCAGCGCTAGTGACAGCGTGACGGTCAATGTGTTCCCACCGCCCACTGTCAGCGTCAGCGCTCCGGCGGCAATGACCGCGCCGGCCAGTTATACGCCCACCTGGACGAGCACGAATGCATCCTCTTGCACCGGCTCCAACCGCTTCAACGGACTGAGCGGGCTCAGCGGATCGAAAGCCGAAAGTGGTCTGCCTGTCGGAAGCTATGACTACACCGTTACCTGCACCAACGCAGTTGGGGTTCAGGCTTCGGTTACCAAACGCACGACCGTTTATGCCGCGCCATCGGTCGATGTCAAAGTGGATGGCTCGGATGGCCCGACGGTCACCCGCACCGGTCCCTTCTCCTATTCCGCTACCTGGACCAGCAGTAATGCCACCAGTTGCGCTGGCGCATCCCGTCTGGCTGGTTATTCTGGGCTGACCGGATCTCGCTCAGAGACCAATATTCCGGCAGGAACCACGTACGATTACACGGTAACCTGCCAGAATGCGGCGGGAACAACCGCCAGCGATACGGTACGCATGGTTGTGGTGGCCGCGCCGACCGTGGATGTCAAAGTCAATGGATCCGATGGCCCGTTGGCTTTCATTGAACCGGCTGGCTTTACCGTCAGTTGGAGCAGCACCAATGCTACCTCCTGTACAGCTTTGAACAACCTGACCGGGCCGATTAGTGCCAGCGGATCCAAGGCCCTGAACGGCGTTTTGCAAGGGACTTATCGATACACGGTTCAATGTAGCAACAGCGCTGGGACAACGGTGAGCGACACAGTTGTAGTCACCGTCAACCAGCCGCCTCCGGTTGTGGATTTAAAAATAGAAGGCGCGGACGCGCCTGTTACCCAAGTAGCCCCGGCCAGTTTCAACCTGAGCTGGACCAGCCAGTATGCGGCCACCTGTACGGCGGCCAGTTCGGATGAACTATGGGCAGGAAGCGTAGCCCTGACCGGCAGTTCCTTGGTCACAGGTGCACTGGTTGGGACACACACTTATACCATGACCTGCTCCAATGGATCAGGAACAACCAGTGACACGGTCACAGCCTATGTGGTCGCTCCGTTATCCGGAACGATTACGCCTGCCTATACGAAGCTGCTGCTTACTCCCTCCAACCTGGGTCAACCGGCGCAAAGCCTGTCCGGCTCCGCCACGGGTGGATCGCCGGGGTATACTATCGTGATCCATGTTCGCGCCCCTTCGGGTGCAGAAACAACTTATTCAAAAACAGGGAGTCCCTGGTCCATATCGCCGGGCGAAATGGGTGACCCCGATTTCGGCGCGACGGAGAAAGGCACCTGGACTGCCTGGGCCATCGTGACCGATGCCGCCAGCCGTACATTTCGCACACCCAGCGCGGCCTGGGAAGTCGCCTGGTATCCCGTCCACGGCAGGTCATGATGCACCGATATCTGCTTCTCTCCATTCTGTTGATCGTGTGCTTATCTGCTGCCGCGCCGGTTCCTCAAACATCAGGATTCCCCTGCAGCCAGGCGTATGGGGGCAGCCCCCCTGATCCTTTACCAGGCTGGTTGCAGATGGATGTCCCGTTGGAAGGGCTATCTACCTCCAATACATACGAGTTGTTGGCCGGCCAGTTATTGAAAACAGGCATCGTTGACGGGACAGGCTGTCCCTCCGGCGGGCTGAATATAGATGGCTCGCCCAACGGCTGCGGGCTGCAGGTCGCAAAGGCGGCGGTGAACGACTGGCAAAACCGCTATAACGGAGCCATCATCAGTGCATCAGGGCAGCAGAATGTGCCGCCTAAGGTGCTCAAGGCGCTGATCGCCGTGGAATCCCAATTCTGGCCGGGCGCGAGCTGGGAAAAAGGCGAAATCGGGCTTGGCCAGATGACCACTTTGGGCGCTGACATGCTCCTGACCTGGCGTCCTACGGTTTACCAGTCGATCTGCCGTCAGGGGTTGAGCGAAGAAACCTGCGGGAAAAGGTACGTGGAACTGGATACCTCTCAGCAGCAGATGTTACGAGGAATTTCTTTGAAGCAGATCGATGCCACCTGTCCTACATGCTCCGGTGGAGTAGACCCTTCGAAAGGGGATGTAGCAGTATCCATACTGGCCGAAACACTTAACGCCAGCTGCCAGCAAACCGCGCGAACGTTTCGCATGGCGCAGGGAAAAACGCCGGCGGCAGCCATGTCTTATGAAGATTTCTGGCGTCTGGCGCTGGCAAATTACCATGTAGGAACTGGATGTATTTATCAGGCGCTGCGGATAACAGGGAATCCGAGCAGTTGGAGCGCCATCGCTTTGAACCTGACCGGCAGCTGCCGCAGTGGCCCGGTTTATATCCATCGCATCGAAGAACAGTTGATCCCTTAAAGGTGTCTTTTATGGATTGGATCGTTTTTAGCATTGTTACCCTGTGGTTAATTCTTGTTTCCTGGTTTGACCTGCGCAAAGGCGAGGTGCCGCACAGCGTCTGGGTCATCCTTCCGCTCATTTCTTCTGGGATTTACCGTGCCTGGCATGGCGACTGGCAGATAGCCGCCCTTGCTGGTTTAGTGGCATTGATCAGTGAGCGCCAATGGCTGGGACACTGGCTCCACTTTACGGAGGTCAGCCGGATCATCACCTGGCTGCCGCTTCTGTTCCTGGCAGTCTACTGGTCGGTGCAGATATCGCCGCTGGCTGCTTTTGCCATTGTCGGCTTTTGGGCGGCATGGGAATTGGGTTGGTGGGGCGGAGCGGACGCCGTGAGCGCCATCGCACTTAGCCTGGTTTGGCCCAACACGCCATTTTTCCTGGCTTTCTTTGGCTGTCATGCCATCGTGGCATTGGGCATGATGGCTTTTACCTACAAAGAAGAGAAAAAGGTGAAATTGCACCGGGTGCCCGGTCTGCCAATTATGCTCATGGCTGTGTTGTGCTTCTCGCAAATTCACCAACTTTAAGCCACCGAAAGATGAAGGGAGGTTATTGACACCGGAATCCGAGTATGCTATATTCAACACAACAACCGAATAGTTTTTACCGTTTTCTAACCAATCGTGAGCCAGCAGCGCGCCTCCAGGAGGCCGTTCCTGGCTTTTTTGTTTTAACCAACAAGGAGCCTGCAG
Source organism: uncultured Anaerolinea sp. (assembly GCA_964403875.1). Taxonomy (GTDB): domain Bacteria; phylum Chloroflexota; class Anaerolineae; order Anaerolineales; family Anaerolineaceae; genus Anaerolinea. The sequence goes on from CAYOHX010000018.1 coordinate 41,310, forward strand.
TGATCAATGAAGTCGTTTTAGAAGGGATTGTCATCAACACCTGGAGCTACTCGGACGATCTGTTTTTCCGCCTGGCGTCTTACCGGGATCCAGATATGCCGGGCAAGCCACTCAACGAGGAGCGTGACGCAGCCGATTACATCAACGCCCGGGTTATTAAAGGCGCGCGTAGTCTATTAACGGTCCAGAAAGGCCAGCACTTACGCGTACACGGGCTGTTACAAAGCCGGGAGTTTGAAGAATCGCTGGAGGAATTTATCGACCGGTCCAGAAAACAAAGTAGGATCACAAATGAGATCAGCGTAGAAACCAAAGGCGCGGAAGGTAAGGATATCCGCAGTGGCCGCAATATGATCGAAATCCTCGCCCAGCGGATTCTGGTACTCGAACCCATCCGGCGCAACCAGACTTCAGGCCGGCGAAGTGAAAACGAAGGAGAACCGGTGATGACAAGCGATTAGCCATCCCACCGCCAAAACTCAACTAACACACCCGGCTCGCGCATCTCCCCTGAACACGCGAGCATTCTACCAGGAGGATCACCCCAAACAGCCGGCCTTTCGGCCCGCTGACTGCTTTCTCATAGGCAGACGCTTAGAGAAGCAGGTGATCCTCCTTTTTTATACCTTGCACCTTAATAAACAACCTGGACGTGGAAACGTTCGGGTTCATATCCCCCACAAGACATATTACCCGTTGCCGCTCCTGTAGAGCGGCATATTCGAGAAGCGGAAGTTCTTCCGCTTCCCGCGTATGCTGCCCTGCCACGAAGTGAGCGAGGGCAGTTGTTAACGTAATCCATCGTTTCCGAAACCTAAATCGTTTTTCACTTACCCGGAGGATCACCCCTATGACAGCTCTCGCAATCCTGATCGGCCTGGTTACCGCAGCGCTCATGCTGCGCAACCTGATCGCACTACTTTATACCCGCACCCCCCAATACCAGTACGAAAAGCGCTTGAAACGCTATCTGTAAGAGGCCGGCATGGTTACCCTGGCCGCCTTCACCGATACCCTTACCCCCACGGACGCACAGCAACAACGCACGATGCGCGCCTGGCAGAGCCTGAGCGGACACACTTTTACCGTGCAGCGCATTGGACCGAACTCCTGGTCAGTTCAAAATGGGGACAAACTGCCCTATGCTGTCCAGCTGCACGAAGACGCCTGGTCCTGCACCTGCCCTGATTTCCAAAAGAATGGGCCTGAACTCAGGTGCAAACACGTGGAAGCCGTGCGCATCGCGGAGTCCAACCAGATCAACTCATCTACACCCACGGAGCAACCCAACATGACCCTATCTCCCTCCTCCTCTGATTTTGAGCACATCCTTACCGAACTGCGCCAACCGCTGGACATGACGCGGGTCAAGCGCCGCCAGGCGCCCGGTTCAGGTACCGTTCCATACCTTGAAGGGTTTGATGTCATCGACACTGCCAACCGGATCTTTGACTTTCGCTGGTCCTTCAACCTGCTCTCCGAGCCCCAGATCACCCGCTGGAACCGCAAGGTGCTGGTGTGGGATGGCCAACAGCGCAAGAAAGTGCCTGTGCTGGACACCCAAGGTCACCCACAAACGGAAGAAGTCGGACTGATTCACATCACCGGCTCTGTCGTCGTGGATCTCAATGAGCAAACCTATACGCACTCAGACCTTGGCCGCTGCATCTTTACCGGCGATTCACCCGAAGCGCTAGATATGGCCCTGGCCGGCTGCGTGACGGACTGCTTGAAGCGCTGCTTTCGGCAGTTAGGCGACCAGTTTGGGCTCACCCTCTACGATAAGGAAATTGCCGCAACCGCCGGAACGGGTCCAAATGGCGCTGGAAACACTGGCTCTACTCGTAATGGCAGTTCTGCTGACACGACCAATAAGGCTGTCAGCAAAACGTCCTCGTCACCGGTGGCCAAAACCACCCTACCCGTTGAACGTGTATACCAGGACGGAACGAAGGTAAACGGCAATGAAAGTGAGCGCACGGCCTTCGATACGTTCATCAAAACCAAAGGGCAAAGTCCCCAAAGCCGGGATGCCCTGCGCGAATGGATGCGCACGCAGACCACAGCTGCATAAGGCCACATCATCACCCTCGGATCACCAGCCCCTCTCCTTTCTGGATTGGGGCTTTATTTTTTACAAGGAGAACACGCATGTTCCACACCATCATTCTTGTCGGCAATTTGGGCAAAGACCCGGAGATGAAATACACCCCATCCGGCCAGCCCGTCACCAACTTCTCGGTCGCCTCGAACCGCAGTTACAACGACACGAGCGGCCAGCCGGTCAAGGAAACCATCTGGTTCCGCGTCACTGCCTGGGGCAAGCTGGCAGAAACCTGCAGCCAGCATCTCCAATCTGGCAGCAAAGTTTTGGTCGAAGGTCGCTTGACCCCCGATCCGGAAACCGGCGGCCCGCGTGTCTGGAACCGCCAGGATGGCTCGGCTGGGGCATCCTATGAGGTCACTGCATCGACCGTCCGCTTCTTATCCGCTAAAGGTGAAGGAAACGGAACCAGCGGTGAAGCGGGAACCGGACCCGGCGATGATATTCCCTTCTAAAAGAGAGATCGTATGAGCAACCGGAAAATCGCTACCACGATCGTCGCCCTGGTCGAAAAGGTGCTGGGCACCGGCTTTGACCCGACCACCGATGAGGTTTTGGTGAACACCCTGACCAGCTACCTGCAAGAAACAGTTTCCCCTGTTCCCACCTTACATCCGGCTCCTGACGCCCATCTTGAAATGGCGTATGAGGACCGGGTCAGCGGCTGGAACGACTAGATCCTCCCTCTTACCGATCCCTGGCTGTGAAAAGCCAGGGATCGGTCCACCTGGAGCAGCACCATGATTATTGGCACAGTAACAATCGATACCCCAACGGGAAAAGCGGATATTCCTGTGGAGATTACCAGCGTGATCAATGTCCAGGGGCGCAAGCTGGCCAGCGTTCGCGCACTGACCGGCCAGCCTTTCACCGTGTTCACCCACGGCGGGCCCGCCCAAACGGACAGCATTTATGTCGCTGTTGAGCGCATCCGCGAAAAACCCATCCAGATTGTAGAAGATCCCACCTGAGTTCAACCTTTCTCGACCAAAGCCCGGCAGCGCGTGCTGCCCGGCTTTCGTGGGGAAACCGGTTGAGACACGCCGCTAGAGAAATGGCTGGCAAAAAGCTTTTTCAATTTCAACCAGCCAGAAAGGTGGCAGAATGAATTTTCTCTTCCAGCGTGTACTGTCCAGCCAAACCCGGCCTGGACGGTCTAGCAACGTTTGCAAGCATCGTCAAAGATACGCAATCGTTTGTACACCACACCTGGAGTTCCCACATGACCACCACCTCAATTGACATATCTTTACCAGACACCCAGAAAACAGGCGTACAGATCTGGGGCTACGAATACCTGGTTGATTTCGGACCCGGCGTTCGTTCCCGCTTCCATCGCGTCAACAAGCAAAAACATTGTAACTGCGGTGATCCGCACTGCGCTGCCGTTGAGCAGGTGCGTGAGTACCTGCGCGAAGGCGGCCAGCGTGCGCCCGATCCCATGCCAGCCTGTCCAATCTGCGGTGGCAAAACCATCCGGTGTAAGGAATGGGATGGCAAGTATACCCATGAACCGGGCTGGCGCTGCGAGAGCGGCGGGATCAGCCACTTTCTAAAAGCCAAGCTCGAACGCATCTACCGCAACTGGCAAGAAAACCCGTGGATCATTCCCCCCGCGGACGGCTACCCAGGCGTGCGGCGCGATGAAATCTTGACCGCCGATGACCTGAAAGAGGTCAACGCCAAAGCCTTAGCGGAAGGCTACGATCCGACTGCATGACTTACCCCACCGAAGGGGACAGACCTCCCCTTCACCAAGGCCGGCGTCTGTTCCCGCTACTTTCACCCGGAGACAGACACCATGACCGAAACCCTTCCACCCACTCTTTTCACCACCCCGCTAACCCCTTATTCCACCCCGAAAGTAAAAGCCCTGCCCATCCGCGAAAAGCCTGCTTATCGCGTGGCCACCGGCGCGGAGACCTGCAATCTGGCTGAACTCCTGGCCGTGATCATCGGCGGCAGCGAGCAGATCGAAACAGCCGAACGATTGCTCTCACGCTTCGGCACGCTGCACAAGCTGGCCGGCGCCCATGTCAACGAGATTGCTTCGGTCAAAGGCGTCGGCGCGCAAACTGCGCTGCGCCTGAAAGCATCGCTGGCGCTCGGACGCAAGCTGCTTGAGCCGGAAGACGAACGGCCCCAGATCAGCAGCCCGTCCTCAGCCGCGGCGATCCTCATGCCGCGCATGGCTCATCGCCCGCAGGAATATCTGCTGGTGGTGACCTGCGATACCCGCTACCGGGTGCTGGATATCACCGAGGTATACCACGGCAGCCTCAACTCGGCGGCCGTGCGTATCGCGGAAGTGTTCAAACCCGCCATCCAGCAGAACGGAGCAGCCATTGTGGTAGCGCACAACCACCCCTCCGGCGACCCGGACCCCAGCCCGGAAGACGTGGCCATTACCCGCGCCATCGTGCAATCCGGTAAGCTGCTGGATATCTCGGTGCTAGACCATTTGATTATTGGCAATCCCAATTGGGTCAGCCTCAAAGAAAAAGGTCTGGGCTTTTCCTAGCCAGGTTTTCATCTCACCCCTATTCCACTCGAAAGGACACCTCTATGACACAAGACCCGCAAGCTACCTCTGAACCTTCCAAGAAGGAAGACATCGTTCGCCGGCTGACCGAACTCGGTTTCGAGCCCAAAGCCACCGCCTTTGAAATCACCTACCAGGAACTGGCCGGTTACGTTGCCGAAGTGCTGGAGCGCTTCCAGGTGCCGGATGAGGTGGTGACCGAAGCCTTCCTGCGCGAGAATCTCGAGCGCGTAGAAAATGCCCTGCACCACTCCGAAGCCTTGCCCTGGCCGTACGTCATCTATATGCTGCTCGAAGAAGGCGTGCCGGAGCAGTACCGCCAGTGGGATGAGCCCGATATCGAACCGGATGAAGGGCCATTCACGGAGCAATATGAGAATTCGACCCGCCTGGGTGACGACGAAGGCTACTACCCCGGCTGCAGCGACTACGATGATGACTTCTAACCCACCTGGAGGATCCCCCATGCTTCCCAACGAAACCTTTACCACCCTGTCCATCCCCGTTCCACCCGATCCGCTGCTCGAGCAGGCCCTGGGCTACACCGGCCAGGCACGCTTCTTCGCCACCTGGTGGGAACCCTGCGGCGATGAAGCCATGGTCAGCGATGGCCGCACGACCGCTACCGGCGAGTGGCAAGGCTTCCTAGCTTACGTCCAGCACCCGATCATCTACCCGGCGCTGTATCGCGTCGATCTGGGTTCATCCGAGACCGAAGCCAAAGCCTGGCTGGTGATCGACCGGCAGGAACACAAAGCCTGGATCGCCAAGCCTAAGGATGCTCATGCATTTTTGGCGAAGCAATGGCCCCAGAGCAGGCCAGGCAGTGTGCCGATCCTGCACATCAAAGACCTGGATCAACTGCTAGACCTGGTGATCGACCAATTCAAGCAGATGGACACCGTCACCGTCCAAGATGTGATGCACTGGATGGAAACCACCCAAAAAGCCGTGGCGGCGCTGACCGCCTGGCTCAACGAACAAGCTCAACCACCCCGAGGATAACCATGGCTACCATCACCATCGAGAAGAATTCCCTGGCCCAGGCGCTGGGGATCGTTACCCGCACCGTCACCACGCGCGCCACGCTGCCGATCTTGAGCAACATTCTGATCAAAGCCGAAGGCGGACAGCTGCAGTTGGCTTCAACCAACCTGGAAGTCGGCATCACCTTGCAGATCGACGCGAAAACGGATGCGTCCGCCGAGACGACCTTACCCGCCCGGATTCTCTCCGATCTGGTCAACACCCTGGGTGACGCGGAAGTCTCGTTGCACCTCAACGGTACGCCCGACGCGGATTTGCGCTGCGGGCCGGTCAAAGCCAAGCTCAAGGGGCTGGACGCGACCGATTACCCGAGCATGCCAGGCTGGAATCACCAGGACGGCTCGGCGCTGGATGCCGCTGCCTTCCGCGAGATGCTACACCAGGTCACCTTCGCCGCTTCAGCGGATACCACCCGGCCTGTGCTCAACGGGGTGCTGCTAGAGATGGATGGCAGGCACCTGACCCTGGCCGCCACCGACGGTTTTCGCCTGGCGCTGCGCCAGCACGAGTTCTCGCAGGCGCTCACTGACAAACCGCGCAAGCTGGTCATCCCGGCCAGCGCATTGAAGGAACTGGTGCGGCTGATCGGGTTAGAAAACGAGCCGGTGGATCTAGTGTTGCCGAAAAGCGGCAGCCAGATCATCTTCCAGCACGGCCGGCTGCAGGTCATCTCGCAGCTGGTGGATGGCAACTTCCCCGATTACAAGATGATCCTGCCCAAGTCGCACAAGACCAAGATCACGGTCTCGACCGAAGGGCTGCTCAAAGCCTGCAAGCAGGCCGAGATCATTGCCCGGGATGGACAGAACGTGGTTCATCTGAAAGCCGAAGTCGAGGAATTGAGTGTATCCGCCTCCGCCGAAGAGACCGGGCTGAGTGAATCCCGCCTGCCGGCGCGAATCGAGGGCGATACGCTTGAGATCGCCTTCAACGTGCGCTTCCTGCGCGAGTTCCTCAGCGTGGTGAAGTCACCGGAAGTCCTGCTGCAAGGCAACACCCACAAGACCCCGATGAGCATGAGCCCATCGGGTAACAGCAATTACCAGTACATCCTCATGCCGGTGCATGTGGGATAGATTGACCAAGAACTGGGCTGGGAAGATGATGATATCTTCCCAGCCCAGCAACATATGTATGACAGTAATTGTGGCTAGCAGAAGTGAAACTGCTTAAACCGTTCGGAATCTTGCCTTTGCAATAGTATTGTCGGCCAGGTCAATTCTCCCAATATGCAGTAAATGCTGGAGGGTCACTGCCAGGCTACACACATCGTTCAGTGCATTATGGGCTGCATGAGGAAAGTCTAGGCCAACTGCTTGATGAATTGTTCCACTAGTGTATGGGCGGGTATCAACACCGGCTTGTTCAAAAATCTGCCGGATATCATGAACTCCAGATGGAGAAGCAGGACATTCCATATCATTCAAAGCAAAATTTTCGAGTAAGACAGCAGGATCATCTCCATAACAAAAGAGTGGTATTTGTCCCTGATCGCAAAACCTGTAGAACTGAGCGAATGCCTGAGGGAAGAACAATCCCCGCAGATCGATCTCTAGCTGTTGAATACCCGTGAGACGAATAATATAGGGTGAAAGGCTTGGATTTTGTATCGGTTTGACAAGGCAATCGAAACTTCTTGTCTCAACCACTTCTCCGTTTACTGATACCTGTACTGCTGCAATTTGAATTATCTCGCGATGTTCCCAGGATTCCGACCAATTTCTTGCTTTGGAGCCTTCCCAGGCAGTGTATTCAAAGTCGAACAGGATAATTTCCTGCAATTCCCCACCTCCCAGGTTGAAAATTCGGCTAGAGATTAATACCTGCACATTTCTTCTCGAAGCTTAAAGGCTCAAAAACCGGCCAACCGCCCGAGAAAGTGATATATCTTCTTGCTTCGACCACTGAGAATACAGCCGTAAGAAGGGAACAATGTGATGAGAAGCAGTCACCACCTCTCGGAAATACAGGTATCCCATCGGTCCAACTGCCGAAAGATATCCTGTATCGTGAAAACGGCTTATCGTGGCGTCTAAATGGTATGGTACGGATTGATGTTGAATCTTCCATCCATTTTTCTCCTGGTCAAGGAGAAGGTATTGCGCCGTAGGATTGCCATCCAAAGGTAAGCCGACTGAGCCACAGGTAACAATGAATCTTTTTTCCCAGACACGCACCTGGCCACAGTGGTTATGACCGCGAATCATATACTGCTCCTGTGCAGTTGGGAACATTTCGGGTAGTACTTGTTCGGGCGTATGGGATGCGATCGCATCATGATCATCTCATTCGGATGCATGAGCAATAAACAGGTTAGGGGCATCTGGCAAACGCAAACTTAAGGGAAGCTGCCACATGAACTGCCGATCTTGTTCGGAAAGCTGTTTAACTGTCCACTGTAATGGGGCAAAATGTTCTGTAATCCATAAGGGAGATGCCCTGGAAGTCCCAAAATGGGCAACATATCGTTCATGGTTGCCACGCAAGATTGGGCAATCCAAAGACAAAGCAAGAGTCCAGCAAGCTTTCGAATCGGGGGAACCGTTGACAATGTCCCCCGCCAGGATCATCTGATCCACCTTTTGCTGAGACACATGTTTTAATGCAGCTTCAAAGGCTGGCAAATTTCCATGAATATCTGCCAAAACAGCGATGCGTATCATTGAGTTCCTTAAGAAATAATCAAAAAAATTTGGTTGGATTTCAGTTCATCTCGATAAGCAATCCTATTGTACTCAATAATTAAAGATACCCTCCGAGTAGATCCTGAGATTAGGCCCCCTTTTACTTTACTGATGTAATTTGCAGGACACCAGACGCAAGGATCTCGAAGAAGGGCCTTTGCGTGTGCTGTCCTGCCCCGAGCGGCAGGCTCACTTACGTTTGCCATCGTCATCGACACCCAATCGTTTGCTAAAACCTACAAGGAGGATCACTGATGAGTTCGAAACAACCCTACACCGACCAATACCTGCACGAGCGCGTGAGCAAGGTCATCCAGGCGCAGAAGAAAGGCAAAATCCTGGTGGCTGCCTACAAAGACGGTACCGGCCTGCCCACCCGCGAAGACCTGTCTGACCTGCGCTACGCTGCCAACTTGCACCCCCATTCCTACATCGTTGGCAATAGCGGTTACCTGGATTACGAAAGCGACCTGGGGATGTACAGCTTCTTCCCCAAGGGCAACCAGGCGCTTCCGGCGGTGCTGCGCAACCAGAAGCCGCTGGCGTTAGGGGAAGCCGTGCTCAACCTGGCTACCCGCACCGCGGAGATCCAGGTGGGCGATACGCTGATCACCTTCACCGGCATATCAGTCTGGAATCCCGGCAACCAGATCCTGACCGAACTGAACGAGGAACTGAGCCGCAGGAACACCGGGGTGATCGTCTGGAAGCTCATTTACCAGGAAAGCAAAGCGCCGGTGGATCGCCTCTATCCTGGCGCGGTGCCGACCCTGGCCAACGCGCATACCCTCGGCCATCTTTCTGGTTATGCCTTTGACCGGGAGAACTACCTGGTTTATGCCGGGGTGACTGGCTACAAAACCAGCCTGGAATCCTTGCGCGCCACACTCATCACCCACAAACCGCTCAACCTGGAGTTCCCCGGCCAGCACACCTACCAGATGCTGCTGCCCCTCGAACGCTACGAACACCTGCTGCATCCCATGCCTGAATACACCAGCCATCACGCTGCCTTTGTCGCCCGCCAGGCGATCCCTGGCAAGTGGGAGCCGGAGGATTTGTATGCTTATCTGCTGGTCTTTCGCGGCGAGCTGGATCCACAGGCGGCTGCAAAGAAGGCGATGATCAAGCGGCTGAAGGAAGCGGTGGAAATCCCTATTCTCGATGAATGGGCGTCCGTGTTGTGGCAAGCAGCCGTGAAACACAAGTATCTGGAGAAACTCACTGTCGGCGGCGACTGCATCTTGGGCTGCCGGATCGCGCTGAGCGGGCCGGCCGACTGGAAAGGCCTCATCGAGCAACTGCTGACCGAACGCGAGATCGTTCTCTAATACCCCTTTATTACAAGATTGAACAATCCACTTATTCCCCCGATGGGGCGCGTCCCCATAGGGGAGCTGCGCGTCTCATCGGGCTTCACAATTTCACAAGGAGACACGCATGAGACCGCCAGCTGTAGAAAAACTGGGTTATTACCCAACCGATGAACCCGTTATCGACATCCTCAACACCTATATCGCACCCACCGCTGAAAAAGCTCGCCTGTTCGATCCCTGCGCCGGGGAAGGCATCGCCGCATCCAAACTGGGCCGCGCGTTGAACTGCGAGACCTGGGGCGTGGAGCTGTCTCCCGCCCGGGCGGCCAAAGCCGGCCAGGTTCTCGACCGCGTCTTTCAGGCGCCATGGCAGGCCTGCTTTTTGTCCAACGAATCGATTTCACTACTATTTCTCAATCCTCCGTATGAGTCTTCGGAGGAACACAAGCGCCTTGAGCTGGAGTTCCTCAACTCCACCACTTCCAAACTTGTGCGCGGTGGGCTGCTCATCTACATCGTTCCGCAACACATCCTGGGGCTGGTGCAGGTCGCACGCCTCCTTGCCGGGCAGTACGAATGCCTGACCGTGGGCCGCTTCCCAGATGGCCTGTTTGAGAAATTCAAGCAAGTCGTGGTACTGGGCTACCGGAGAAAGAATTACACCGTTCCAACCGAGGCTGAGATCGAAGCGGTGCAAGACTGGGCTAAGGTAGAGCTCGGCCCACTCGCACCGCTGGAAGAACCTGTCTACCATGTCTTACCCGCGCCTGAACGCGGTCTGGATGGCCGACCGGTGATCTTCAAGCGCACTGACTGGGAAGCCGAAGATGTGGTCGAAGCAACCTGTGATTCTGGCTTCCAGCGCACGAAGGAATGGCTGGACCTGATCCAACCCGATCACAACCAGGCCGAGCTGACCCAACCGGTCATGCCGCTCAAAAAGGGGCATGTCGCCATGTTGATGGCGTCAGGCATGATGGGCACGGTCCGGCTGACCGATGACGAAAACCGGCCAATGCTGATCAAAGGCCGGGTGGTCAAAAAGGTAGAGAAAGTCGGCGAAGAGGGTAAAGGCGAGGAGGTCACCGAGACCTACCGCGACCGCTTTGTTACAACGGTCGCAGTGCTACAGCAGGACAAGATTGAGGTGATCCAGGACATCCAGGGGCTTGTGCCATTCATGAAAGCCTACGGCGAGAAGATCGCCGCGCATGTCATGAACACCTACCGGCCCCTCTACAACTTCGATCCCACCCCACAAGAAATCCAGGTGCTCGACCGCCTGGGACAAGAGCGCAAACCCCTCCCCGGCCAAGATCGCCCCGGTCTGCTCCCCACCCAACGTCACACTGCCGCGGCGCTGGCCCGCTGCATTCGCAAGCATGGCGTGGCCAACTGCCAGGCGGAGATGGGAAGTGGGAAGACCACCCTGGCTTCTGCCGTAATCGATTTACTCGATGCCTACCCGGCCCTAATCATCTGTCCGCCCCACCTGGTTCCCAAGTGGATCCGAGAGGTGGAAGAGGTGATCCCAGGCGTACATGCGCGAGAAATCCGTCGGATTGGCCGCAATGCCGAAGATCCGGGAGACATCAACGATGTCCGAACATTCCTGAAAGACTATGACGATGGGCGAATCGGCAAGAAAGCCGTCGCGGTGGTGGCCAACACCGCCGCCAAGTTCGGCGCGGGCTGGAAGGCGGCGGCCGTACGGAAACGGACGGTTGATCCACTGACAAGCCAGCGCATCTGGGCCTATGCCTGCCCTGCCTGTGGAACGGTGATCGAGACCGAGGAGAACGGTGTGATCGTGCCGGTGACCGATCTGGAGCATCTGGCAAAAAAGCGCCACTTCTGCCGGGCAATGGTTCCTGGCTGGCAGATCAACCCGGATGGCAGGCGCAAGTTAGACGCGGATGGTAACCCAATCTGGGGAACCAGGCCGTGCCGCGCGCCGCTCTTCGACTTCACCACCGTGCGCCGGGAGTCCATTGCCGAGTACATCGCTAAGAAAGCCTCTGGTCGCTTCGCGCTTCTCGTCAGTGATGAACTTCACCAGTTCAAAGGTAAGTCAAGTGACAGAGGTATCGCCTTCCACCAGCTGGTGACCGCCTGTAAAAGCACGCTCACCCTTACGGGTACGTTCTTCGGTGGTAAGTCAACGTCGATTTTCTGGTTGCTACACCGGCTCAATGCCGGCGTGCGCCGTGACTTCGCTTTCAACGAAGAATTGCGCTGGGCCAGGCTGTACGGTGTGCTGGAAACCAAACGCAAGCGCCGGCGGGATGACGCGGATGAAGATGGCGTGTTTACCGGCAATCGGCGCTACCGCAATAACGCCAAAGAGCAACCGGGCATCAGCCCAGCAATCATCAACCGGCTACTCGACACCACTATTTTCCTGAGTCTCAAAGACCTTGGGCTGGATTTGCCGGCTTACAACGAGGAGGTGACAACCTTAGAGATGCTGGATGAACAGTCCAGCCAATACCAGCAGATGGAAAGCACGCTCAAGTCTATGGCGCTACAATCCAACCGCTACCTGTCAACCTGGTTACAGTGGTCGCTGGCCCGCCCAAACTCAGCCTTTCGCGAGGAAACCGTGATGATCGACGAGGCTAAGGACGAAAAGGGCAAGGTGGTCCGCAAAGTGCCGCTGATGGTGCTGCCGCCGGTGGTCAATGGCAACCCAAAATGGCTGCCCAAAGAAGGCTGGCTGGCCGACTTCTGCCGCAACGAAAAGAGGCAGGGACGCAAGGTGCTGGTCTATGTGCGTCAAACCGGCACCCGCGATATACAGGATCGGGTGGTCGAACCGCTCAAAGAAGCCGGTCTGCGCACGATGGTACTCAGCAGCGGGGTTGAGCCCCGCCGGCGTGAAGAGTGGATCGCCAACCGCGTGGCGCATACCGATGTGCTGGTCTGTAACCCAAAACTCGTCGAAACTGGTCTGGACCTTGTCGCTTACGCTACAGTGATATTCTTCGAGACAGAATATTCGCTGTATTGCTTATGGCAGGCGGTCCGTCGCGTATGGCGGTTAGGGCAGACTAAGCCGGTCAAGGCGCTGTTCTCCGTCTATGAAGGCACAATGGAAGCCCGCGCGCTGGCTTTGATGGGCCGCAAGATGCGGGCAGCACAGACGTTGTACGGAGATGAGGTCGGCGGTGCGATCGTCCCACAAGAGGACGGAGATCTGTTGACCGAGTTGGCTCGCGAGGTGTTGAACGATGCGGACTTGCCGGATCTGCAAGCGATGTTCGCGGATGATGTGCAGGTCAGCCACAACCCGATGGGTAGTCTAACCCAGCCTAGTACTGTGATTGTTCCAGAGACCAAGATCGTAACCTGGACAGATTGGTTATCAGGTAAAGTGATTCCCTATCATAAAGGAAAGAAAAATGAGGTATTACCAGAAGGGCAAATGGGATTAGGCATATAATTTAAATCTTAAGAAAGAGCCCCATGTTTGGATAATTTGGGGCTCTTTCGTTTTTAATTATTAATATTTCTCAACATTTAACGAGTTCTTGGATAAAAAAAATGACCGTAAAGAATCTGTTATCAATCGAAATATATCAAGATAAAGGACTAATTTTTCAGAAAAGCGAGTCACTTATAAACGGTTTTTATAGGCCATATTCGGATCAAGTTATCTATATCCTTTCAATACGCTTCAACATATAACTTATAACAACTAATTGATCAAGTGCTTCCTCAACTGAAAAGATTAAACTATCTTTCGGATCGTGTCCTTTGGGGTTTCGAATTGCTGCAATTATACCTTCCGAAATTAGCTTTAGGCCTTCGTGTTCATCTCTATCAGATTGTGAAGTTAATGGAGTAAATTTCAAGATAGGATTTTGGGAGTTAAAAACCGATTGGATTAATGACCGTCCATCTAGGGGTTTGCCGTTACTCCCTACCGGATTTCCTGCCTTTAGTTTTACTTCATTCACAAATGTTTTAGATGCTTCGAAAACAGCATTTAAGTATTCTCCCTTCATGAAAAGCGATTCTGATGAAAGTCGAACTTTAGAATGCAACGGAAGGATTTTATAAAGTGCTACTGGGTCCATTTTCCCAGCGTAACCAGCTACTGCAATAAACAACATTGATAAATCAATAGCATTTGGATTAAAGAAATTCCCCTCAACATGCAGCCCAGTTTGCTCAATGATTATTTGCTCTTTAAATTCAGAGAGAAGGTTCCAAAGTTCTAAGCTTGGAAGATTCAATATATTTGGGTATTTGTAACCAAACCATAGTAGCGTTGGTAACTCATCTGGAGATATTTTACTGACTTGGATTGTTAATGATGATGGAGAAAATCCAAGTTCACACAAACTTGCAGAATAAAATAATAATCTCCTTATATTACCTGTAGAAATTTGCGCTACGCAATAAGCTTCAAAATCCGATTTCTGTTGATCGTTAAAATAACGCCTACCTACTAATGTCACTCCATAAAAGATTATTGGATCATTCAACGCCGAGAATTTTGCTGACTGTTTATGAATTAAATCATAGGCGAAGTTAACCACTTTTGATGCAAGAGAATCCGGATCTCCAGTTTCTAGCTGATAAAGGAGGTTACAAACTAAACCTAAGGCTCCTAAGTTTTTTGGTTGAATAATATCTGGATTTTCACACCACGTTATCAACTTCAAAATATTTCCGGTGATTAATGACGATTGGGGGAGACTATCTGCCAATAAAGCGGAGTAAATCCACAACCAATCCAGAGGTTGATCTGAGATTTCAAGATTTTGCCATTGACGAATAAGCTCTTCGCGTAGTACCCGTTTGTAATCATAGATATCAATGTTCATAGAAACCATGCCTTATCTCGTAACTTACCACTCGTTACAGCACTGTTCCATGAATCCAATCCAACATCTAAAGCTATATCACAAATACACTTACTGTAATTTATCGTTACTGGAACTGATTTTGCGTTAAATCCACGCCAATTTACTTTTGCAAACCTTTGAATCTGTTGAACTAATCGAGGGAACTCTTGAGGATCCATAGTTGATCGACGGTCAAGTGATATATCCCATACGTTTGGTACCCCCCTCCGAGTTCTTTTACTATTTTCCTTGCCATCAAGTAATAATAATGCTTGTCTTTGGCTTAAATCCACTCGGAGGCCACTGTTTGGTACATATGTGTTGTCCGATGTGTCAAATAATCGGAAACCAGAATATTCATTTAAATGAAGTAGTGCATAAGGAATATTTAAACTCAGATCCTTTAATGCAAATTCAACTGCTGACTTCTCTCTATACCCAGGTCTTTTATGAAAATGAATTATTAGCGATTCGGGTATTCCATATTGGGTTAAGTATTCGCTATATGCATCAATAATTAACTCTTTTAATCCATCTTCATAGTCTTCCCATTTGATTACTGGGGTCTTTGAATGAAGTAGTAAGAAATCACCTTCCTGGTTAAATAATGTCACAAAGCCAACAACATATTCCTTATTTTTGTCCTGGGCACGGCTCACTCCCATAATAAGTTCCTGTTTAGGAAGACTATCAGCAACAACCCACGGAGTTCCGCCTACTTTTGCATAAGTTGCAAGTGCTGTATTTGACAAAATCCAAGGCCGCTGATTCGTTCGTAATTTTTGAAGCTCATTGAGTTGCGAAGGAACACCATTGGATAAAAGAATCGATTTGCATAATTGATATACTTGTTCATTTCTTTGGGATGTTAAGATAAAGACTATATCGCATTGCCGATTTGAAACGTCTAGTGCCGCCTGTTTGATGGACCTTAAATTTTCGTCGATAGGGCATACAGCCGAACCATCGAATTTTAAGTCTACTCGGAACAGATTTTTGAAACCAGGATAGTCTTTCCCTGTACCAAAGATAAGATCCTTAATAAAATCATCTTTTTCCTTGGTGGCATATCTTGGATAAATGACACCGCAGTTGATTACGCTTGAAGGGAATAAATCCCTGTCATAAGGCCCAAATCTACGAATACCTTTACTGGGATTGAGATCAATTGCAAATTTTGATGCATGGTTAAATCGAAGGTTGACATTAGGTAAAAACTCACCGTAAAGATTCATCTAGATCCCCCATCAACTATAGTTACTCTGGTTGGTGATAGAGCAAGTTGAGCCTTTACTTTACATGGTAATTCAAAGGAATGTCTAGCGTTCACAAATGGCATGATCGTCTGGATTAACTTGCTCCTTGCTGCTTCTATATTTATAGCGCCCGAAGGTGACAGTTCACCTTGCTTTTGTAGGATTAACTTCAGTACATTAGCTCCAAAACGTTTCGAGATGAATGATGTTGAAAGTGGATTGTTCTGGGAATCACGAGAAGTAAACACGGTATCGATGATAATTCCGAAAGTATTCTTCTCATTGTCTGGATCCCAAGATGAAATTGCTCGTAATTCAAATCCTCTAAATAACCTAAATTTACCCTCAATGTCTAGCAACGGATAATTCATCTGGTAGGCTTCGGCAATCTCTTTATTCCAAAAAACTGTATAACCAGCTTTTACCAAACTAGTTGCATACCCTTCAAGGATCATCCTTTTAGTTAGGGCTGGTTGCTCATCCAAATTCACTGAAACTTCTACAAAGCCTCTATTTTGCAATGACTGTGCTTCTTCACCATAACCAAAGATGGAGTTTTCCCACGCGTAAACAAAAGCATTTAGCTTTTTTTGTTGAAGAGATGATCTTAACTCTCTTAAATCTGGAAATTCTGCTCTGTCAGCTCTAAGCATCTTGACAGATTGTCTATCAAGATATACCTCAAAAATATTTATATAAATTCCAGGATCTAATACTTGAGTAACATGGACTTGCGTTGGCAACTGCTCTGCAACATCGTCATTAAATAATTTTGATACCTCATTTTGTTTTCTTTCCTCTGTTTGTTTGCTCAAACGATTTAATGTTTTTATGTATAAGTGCTGGCGATTTTCAGTCTCTAGCATATAGGAACGAGCCATTATATTCTTAGTAGAGGAATGATCGATGACTCGTACGGTTGTGCAAATCCCAAAGGATGCCAAGTTCACTTGTTTTCGTCCATTTTGCAAATCGTATGTGACCTTTTCTGAGTCACTTTTAGTCCACCCAGCTGTATCTAATCGAATGATGGAAGTTTCAGAGAACTGCAAGTCATGAAGTTTTTCAGCAAGGTGGATGATGTAACTATGATCTTGAACTGCTAACCACTCCTGTCGGATCCACTCCGTTCCATGTAATGTCCCTAAAAGACCACCAACTAGTGATGCGAGTGTATCCGTATCTGTACCAATGGAAAACGCAGCTTGTAATACGCCTGTAGCAGGATCTGAGGCATATCGTGATGCTAAATAAATGGCACAAAGCGACGTAACAGTACCAGCCCCGCTCCTCTGTGGATCGTAACCTCCTAATTCTCGAAGGACACTTTCATCGTCTGATAGGGCACCTTTTTTTAGCGCTTTTTGACATATATAGAGGCCATTGATTGTCTCGTTAATCGCTTGATCCCAATACTCGAAATATTTGAAATTTGTGGTTCTGTTTGCACTCTGTGTCCAGTCAGGCACTATTACTTCTGGATGCCGTGACCATAAAGATCTATTGTCGAGCAGGTATTGCACCGGTTCACCAAAAGGAAGAGTCGAATGGTAATCGAACAGATATTTTGCCAAAAAGGCAATAATCACACCTCCTAACAAAGCCCTTGGATGCCCGTGGGTCGTAATTCCATTGAGAATCACTTGATCATAAAGAGATTGGGGCGTTTGGTTTTGTAGAAATGCATGAGGTAGAATTCTCATGGCAACGCCATTGCCTCCTGCGAGATAATACTTCTCAATCGACTCTACCGGTAACTGCATATTCCAAGGGGGAATGCCTTTTTCCCAGAGTTTAGCAGCCGTTTTTGTTGCTCTACCTCCTCCTCTTTCATACAACAACCATATAGGCAATTCGACTCTACAGAAGTAGTCAAACCAATCATTACCTCTAAGAACTGTTCTAGCGGTGGCTAACAGCAACTGGCTATCGTCACTGTACTCTCCTGGGTGGATCGTTTCTACATGATTCCAGAATCTTCCTCCAGATCGTCTCTGCCATTCTTGAAAGATACTTGTAATTCGTTGATCTTTATCAACGCGTTTAGAGAGGATTTCTTGTGGCCATCCAAGTGCATCGCCGATAGCCGATCCGAGCAATCCCCCTTTTATTTTATTAACAGGGATGAATTGGGAACCGAAAAGGGTTGTTTTATCAAAATCAGCCATTGATTTCAAACCTCATATAATGTCTCGTCAGGACGCAAACCCAGCCTAATCTGCCGACTCCACTCACCATTAAATATTTGGCTTGAAACATACCAAGAAACTTGAGGAACGTTTCCCAAAATTGATAAACGCTTCATTTCTAACTGCGCTTGTTCCATAGTTGGACTTACTATTCCTTCTATCAGATTAACAGGTATGTATTCATATACCAAGATTTCTGCCTGATCATCCGTAGGACTTGCTGGAAGCATTGTCGCTTGCCTGGTAAATGTATAGCCACGAGCGCCAGTTACACTTCGCTGATAAAGTCTCACAAATCCATTATAACCACCCATGATATTTGCGCCGTGATCCGACGCTGCATTTCTTGGGCTAAATAATGTCGTACTCCAGGTAATTACAATAGGATTGATGTAAAGAATTACCCAATCAGTAAAGTTGGGATTGTTATCCCTTATCCGATTTAAAAACCATGTGTTGGGATATTCTATCGAGCAACAAATGTAATCATCCCTATTATCATATCGATGAAGATCATTCTGATCCAGAAGATCTGTATAGTTTTGCCGCAGTAAAGAGGTCGAAAGTAATCCGTTTAGTTCGCCAAAGATATGGGGAAGCTTTCTGGATTGGGTAAAATGACAAACCCGGTTAATCCCCCGCCTATTTATCTCGCCCTCTATCAACTCTTGGTCAGTCATAACGTCACCTTGTTGAACAAAGTAGGATCGGAAGGGAGTAGTGGCGAAATTTGGCCGGAAAAAGTTAGTATTAAGTTGTTTTTGGCTCGAGTGACTCCTACATATAAAAGTTTACCCTCATCCGAAATAGCCTCATTCTCATCACCGACTTCTACCGTTCTTGTAGGTGAGGGGAAAATCCCTTGACTACAGAAGGGTAGAATAACAGTATCAAATTCAAGACCTTTAGCAGAGTGGTATGTTCCTAAATATATTCCGGGGGAAAATGTCCAGGCCGCCATATCTCTATGCAATCGAGTAGGAATTATCCCTTGTTGTTGAAGAGCTCCTCGAAATCTTGCCTCACTAGACCTATCTCTCGAAATAATTGCTACTGTTTGAGTTCGGCTCTGTCTTATAGCTAATCGCGTACATTCTTCAATTTCGTGATCACTTGATTGGCATAGCGCTAATACCGGCAATGGTCCATCTGCCCTGGGTTCCCTTGGCTGAACGATATCTGCCACGCCTTGATAATAAGGCATATTTGTTATCGCAATTCCTAGGCGAGCAATTTGTCTTGAGTTACGGTAATTTTCTCTAAATACCCAAGGTTGTCCGATATTTAAGCCGGCAGTTCTCCAACTTACCCGTGATCCGTAAATTTGTTGAGCAATATCTCCAAAAAAAGTTATGCTGCCATTTTGTGGGACTGCTGATACCAAGGAACATAACATTGAGCTCGAAAAATCTTGGCCCTCATCAATAACTATATGATGGTATCTCCGGAGAGAGCGATCAGTAGAGAACTGATTGATGACACCAAGTGCTATATCGTCCCAATCATATTGATATCCGTGGTCGTTCCGTATTTGTCGATAACGCTCATATGCGTGATATAGAATGGTTCTATCATTTTGTTGTATTCTGCTTACAGATCCCCCGTACCTTTCGATTTCCTCATAGTCCTGTTGGGATTGAACTCCTATTTTACTGATCCACTCAAATTCATTAATAACTTGATCAAGGCTAATATGTAAAACCTCATGATCTCCTAGATCGGTACGAGTGTTTTCAAGTGCTTCCCTAATATAATGCCTTTTTTGTTCTTTACTGTTCAACACATTAATATATTGACCTGTTATGTTTCCCAAATATCCCAGGCCGAAATGATGATATGTTTCAACATCCACGGATCCGGGTAAATCAGGTCCTGCCCAGGCCCTTAGGTATTTTGTAAGTGTTTTATTGAATGTAACTAGTAAGACTCTTTGGCCATCAGGCGTAAGGTCCCTTGCCAGGTAAGCTGCTCTATATATCGCCATAGCGGTTTTTCCGCTTCCTGCTGTACCTAAGACCACTGTATGACCGGATGCAGGTAAATACACTACTTCCCTTTGTCGTCCTATCAGTTGAGGTAAAGGCATTTTCCCCTCCAAATGCAATTCTATGAGGCGCGTAAAATAGAAAAGAATTCTTTATCTTATTCAACCAATAATACTTACCTATAAAAACTTTTGGTTTACTCCAACTTTAACTTCGGATTTATTTCCGTTAGCACATTATTGACCTGATTGACTACATCTTTAGACGATTTATAGTCTAATTCAATCCGCAGCTTAAATCTCATTTCCATTCCGGCAGTTAAACTTAGGATATTGCCAAGG
>CAYOHX010000019.1:0-9714 GCA_964403875.1 uncultured Anaerolinea sp.
GCGCAACAACCTCAAAATCGCAAACCTCCACAATAATTTTTAGGATAGGTTCTAAGGGTCTTCCGAGACCATTAGGGTTTAAATGAAAAGGAGAGGGCGATCATGGATTTCAACATCTGGCGAGGAGAAAGGGTGCTTTTGCGGGCCGTGGAGCCCGAGGATTGGGAAGCCTACCTGCAATGGAATGCGGACAGCGAATCGGCCCGCCCGTCCTACGCGATCCCCTTCCCGCCTTCGGCGGCAGCCATGCGGAAACACGTTGAAGAGATGGCTATGGATCGTGGCGAGAACGACACCTACCGCTGGCAGATCGTTAATCATCTGGGCGAGCTGGTGGGAACGATCAATACGCACAACGTGGAGCGCCGCAACGGCACCTTCGCCTATGGGTTAGCCATCAAACGTGAGGCTCAACGAAAAGGCTATGGCGAAGAAGCTATTCGCCTGGTGCTGCGTTATTACTTCCTGGAACTTCGCTATCAGAAATGCACCGTGGACGTGTACGCCTTCAATGAACCGTCCATCCGTCTGCATGAGAAACTGGGTTTCACCCTGGAGGGGCGCTTGCGCCAGATGATTTTTACCAATGGGCAGTATCATGATGCCCTCATGTATGGTATGACTGCCGAAGAATTCCTGAAGGAGATCAAATGAAGCACTTCATTGTTGAAATTACGTACGCCGTCCCACTGGACCAAATTGCCCAGGTGAGACCCCAACACCGTGAGTTTTTGCAGGTTGGTTTTGATCGGGGGCTGCTGCTGATGTCCGGGCCGCTCAACCCGCCCACGGGCGGAAGAGTTGTTGCCCGGGCTGAGTCGCTGGAGGAGATCCAGGCTTTCTTTGCCCAAGACCCCTATAACCTGAAGGGCATGACCACATACGGGTTTGTGGAGTTCGATCCGGTCAAGCGACAGCCGTTCTTGGAGGCCTGGATCACAGAATAAACTACTTGCTTTTCTTTGAAGCAGGGCGCAGCGCTTTGCGTAGGTCGGTCAGGGCCCAGCGGTAATGGCTGCCGGTGTTGGCTGAGATATACGCGGAAAGGTAGTTATCGTTCATCCAGGGGTAAAGGCCGCGGGTGAACAGATCGGTTTCGGGCAGGCTTTCGATCAGGGCCAGGGTGCGGGCATGGCTGGAGCGAAATTTGTCCAGCACTTCGTCTAACAGCAAGTCGTGATAACGCTCGAAAATGGCCTGGTTGAGAGCAGGTAGCTGATTCCACTTATAGCCAGCGGCGGGAACAGCCGGATTCTCACCGCGCAGGCCGCTTTCGTACCAGGCAAAGAACATCTGCTGCCACTCGTATAGGTGAGCCAGGTAATCTTTGGGTGACCAGTTGCCGGTGGGGGTGGGCTGGGTCATACTATCCGGGCTGAGCGCAGCGAGGAACAGTTCGAGCGCATCAAATTCGGCCTGAGCTTCGGCCAGGAGTTGGGGCTTGGTGGTTGGTCGCGGCATGAGGTCCCCTTTATTCTGAAGCGGTCAGGTTGCGCAGGGCGGCTTCGAGCACGTCCACGCTGCGGATGAACTCGGCGGTTTCGATGTGCTCGTTAGGAGTGTGATCCAGGTTGGAGTCACCCGGCCCGTAGGCCACCGCCGGGCAGCCCCACACAGGCGCGGCCAGGTTGAGGTCGGCGGTGCCGGTCTTGAGGGTGAAGCCGGGTGTGCCCCCGGCGGCGCGGATTCCAGCCAGCATAGCCCGCACCAGGGGCGTGTTTTTGTCGGCACGGTAGGCGGGGATTCCGTCCAGGCAGGCCAGCTCGCCGTCCTCGGCCAGGGCGCGCAGGGCTTCGTCTAGCGCGGCAGGTTCCAAACCGGGCGGCAGCCGGAAATTCATAGACAATTCCGCGCTCTCAACGAAGCCGTCTGAGTCGGAGCGCATGCCACGCAGGCCGGGCGTAATCTTTGTGAAGGCTCGTTCCTGCCCTGCGTTTTGGGCCGCGGCCCAGGCGGTGACGCGGTTCCAGAAGTCCACGGCGGCCTCGCAAGCCGATATATCACGGGCGGCGGTGTGCGTGAGGGCCCGGCGCAGCGTGTAGCGGTACCAGGCGCTGCCTTTGTAGCCTAATGTGACTCGCTCCCAGCCGCTGGGTTCGCCGACGATGAGAAAGTCAGGGCGGTACTCGTTCAGGATGCCGCGCGCGCCGCGCGAGTCGCCTTCTTCACCCAGCGCGCCGATGACCACCAGCCGCCAGCCAGGACGCGGTCCCAGCCGGGCGGCGGCGGTGGCGAAGCAGGCCAGCGGGCCTTTGGCGTCCACCGAGCCGCGCCCATAAAGCAAGCCATCTTCCACCCGCACGGGGATCTCGCCGGGCACGGTGTCGATGTGGCCCAGCAGGACCACCTCGCGGGGGCCATTGCCCAACACGCCCACGGCGTTGCCAGTTGTGTCCACCCGCGCCTCGAAGCCCGCGGCGTTCATCCATTCGACGAGGAAGTTAACCGCGCCGGATTCGGAGCCGGTGGGGCTGTAGTGCTGGACCAGTTGGGTAAGAAGTTCAAGTTCGTTCATTACGTGTTTCTGAATCTATCTTCTGCCGGGCTTCTCTGTCTCCTGGAGTTTAACCCTTTTTCAATTCTCGCCATATTTTCCTCACCTCTCCCTTCGGGAGAGGTCGCGACGAGCTTCCCTGGCACTTGCATCCAGGGCAAGTGTGGCGGCGCGGGTGAGGGTAAAAAACGGCCCTACAAAGGCCAAAATCGCCCTCACCCTAACCCTCTCCCGATGGGAGAGGGAACAGAATTGCTTGTGATTTCAAAAGGCTACTCTCCAGGGTTAGGGAAGCCCCGGCCTTGCCGTGGGTGAGGGTGGAATCGATATACGCCCTTTCCTTATTTCAACTCAATGATCGCGACATCATACGGCTTCAGGGTCAGGGTGGCTTGATTCAACTCCTGTCCGGAATAGCTGTACAGCAGTTTGCCCTGGGCGTGCTTCCCATCCAGCGCGGCTTTCCAAGGGTAGCTGCGGGTGGTGTTCTTGAGGTGCAACAGCACCAGCACGGTTTGGTTCTTGCTCTTGCGGATGAATGCCAGCGTGTCGCGCGAGCGCGGCTTGACCGGGATTTGCTCGCCTTCCACCAGGGCGGGGATGCTGCGGCGCAGAGCCGTCATTTGGCGGTGGAAGTTGAGCAGCGAGGCGGGGTCTTTGTCCTGGTCGGCAACGTTGATGCCCTGGGCGTAATTGGGGTTGACCGGCAGCCAGGGTTTGACCTTGGCCGGGCAGAAACCACCCTGCGGGGCGTTGGCCCACTGCATGGGAGTGCGGCCCTTGTCGCGAGTGGTTGCGGCGGCGTGTTCCATCGCTTCCGCGGGGCTCATCCCGTAGACGTTCACGTCGGTGTCGTAGACCCAATTGGCGATCACATCGCGGATATCTTCTACCTTTTCGAGTTTCAGGTGGGTCATACCGATTTCATCGCCATTATAAATGAAGGGCGTGCCGCGCAGGGTGAGCATGGCGGCGGTGTGTACCCGAGCCTGGGCCTCGGCCTCGGCAGGATCGAAGCGAGTGATGTAGTGGCCTGTGTCGTGGTTGCCCAGCGTGTTGCACGGCCAGCCGTCAATTTTGGCTAATTGCCCCAGACGCTCGGCCTGGTTCTTGTGTACCGCGATAGGCGAGAAGGGAATGTGGCGCATGAGCGGAAAATTGAACACCATATGCAGTTCGTCGTGGCCGTTGCCCTGGTAGGCAATGTCATCGTCCTCGCCCACCAGCATGCGGTCGCCGGGGAATTCGTCCATCACGGCGCGTAGTTCTTTCATCAACTCGTGCAGGCCGGGCTGCCCAAACTGGAGCTCGAAGGTCTTGTGCCACACATCCTGCATCTTTTTGTGATTGTGATGGACGCGCAAGTCATGTTCCATCTTTCGCAGTTGGGCCAGGTTGTAGCCGGAAGTGTGGTTAGGCAGATCTTCGGGTTCGTAGATGGTGCCGATGGCGTCCAGGCGGAAGCCATCTACGCCCATGCGCAGCCAGAAGCGCACCGCGTCCCACATGGCCTCTTTGACCTGGGGGTTGCGCCAGTTCAGGTCGGGCTGCTGCTTGAGGAAGTAGTGGTAGTAATACTGGTCGGTTTTGGGATCGTACTCCCAGGCGTCTCCGTCAAAGCAGGAGCACCAGTTGTTGGGCGGGCCGCCGTTCTTGCCATCGCGCCAGATGTACCAGTCGCGCTTGGGGTTGTCGCGGCTGGAACTGGATTCGATGAACCAGGGGTGCAGGTGCGAGGTATGGTTGAGCACCAAGTCGAGGATCACGCGGATGCCGCGGGCGTGAGCGGCGTCGAGGAAGGCCTTGAAATCGTCCAGCGTGCCGTATTCGGGAGCCACGCCGGTGTAATCGCTGACGTCGTAGCCGCAGTCAAATTGGGGGGAGGGGAAGTGGGGCGACAGCCAGATGCCGTCCACGCCCAGGTCCTTGAGGTAGTCCAGTTTTTGGGCCATACCGATAAAATCGCCGATGCCGTCGCCGTTGCCGTCCGCGAAGCTGCGCGGATAGATCTGATAGAAGACTGCCGACTGCCACCATTTCATAGTTTGTCCGTTTCCTTTCGTAGACCCGCATTTTAACGCATATTTTGGTTTATTGCGGGAAAATATGCCTGCTCACCCCTATAGGCACAATTGCCTACGCCTGGATATAATTGGTTTACTACCCCAACCGAAAGGAACCCGCCATGTGCCCAACTTCCCCCGCAAATCAACTCTATCAAATTCAATCCCCCAACGGCAAGATCGCCCTGCAGGTGGAAGTGGGCGAAAAGTTGTGCTGGTCGGTGATGCGCAGCGGCGCGCCGCTGATTCTGCCTTCGCCTATTGCGCTGCAATTGCAAAGCGGCGAGATTTTGGGCGAGCGCGCGCGGGTGAAGGACGCGCAAACCGAAGCGGTGGACACCCAATTCCAGGCCATCAACTTCCGCCGCGCCCGGATTAATGACCGCTACACTCACCTGGCCCTGGCTTTTGAGGGTGATTTCAGCGTGGAGTTCCGCGTCTACGACGACGCGGTGGCGTACCGCTTGTGGGTGGGGCGCGAGGGCGAAATAGTCATCCAAAATGAGGACGCCAATTTCAACTTCCCCGCCGATCACGAGGCTTTTATCCCCTACCAGTGGAATTATCGCGACGGACAAATCTGGATCACCTCGTTTGAATCGCCCTACACCGAACAGCGCCTGTCGGAGTTCAAACCGGATTCGCTTTCCATCTTGCCCATGCTGGTAGCAGCCGAAGAAGGGGTGAAAGTGGTCATCCTGGAAGCCGACCTGGAAGATTATCCCGGCATGTACCTGGACTTGAACGCCACCCGTCAGGGCCTGAAGGGCGTATACGCGCCCTACCCGCTGGAATTCTACCAGGGCGGCTTTGAAATGCTGAACTACATTCCCTCGAAGCGCGCGAACTACATCGCCAGGATCAACGGGCCGCGGGCCTTGCCCTGGCGGGCTATTGCCATCAGCGAGGCAGACCACCAGTTGTTGAACAACGACATTGTGCAAAAGCTGGCCTCGCCGCCGCGCATCACCGATACTTCCTGGATTGTGCCGGGGCAGGTTTCATGGGATTGGTGGAGCGATTACAACATCAGCGGCGTGGATTTTCGCGCCGGGATGAACACCGCTACGTTCAAGTATCATACCGATTTCGCCGCCGCCAACCGCGCCAAATATATCCTTCTGGATTGGGGCTGGTCCGAGACCTTCAACCTGCACAAGGTCAACCCCGAGGTGGACCTGGAAGAGATCATTGCTTATGCGAGGTCGAAGGGCGTGGGCGTGATTCTGTGGGCAGCCTGGCACGCGGTCACCCAGCAGATGCACGAGATCTTCCCCAAGTACGCGCAGATGGGCGTCAAGGGCTTCAAGATTGACTTCATTGACCGCGACGATCAAATCGCGGTGGCCTCTACCTACGAGATTGCCAAATTGGCCGCCGAATACCATCTGATGGTGGACTATCACGGGGTGTTCAAACCCACCGGTCTGCAGCGCACCTATCCGAATGTGGTCGGGTACGAAGGGGTCTACGGGGCGGAGAACTTCAAGTGGGCCGACATGGACGCCCCGCGCTATGCTGTCACCATTCCCTTCACCCGCAACATGGCCGGGCCGATGGATTACACCTCGGGGGCCATGATCAACGCCACCCAGGCCGATTTCAAGCCGCGCAACCACGCCCCCATGAGCAAGGGTACGCGCTGCCACCAACTGGCGCAATACGTGGTCTTTGAAGTGCCCGTCCAGATGCTCTCCGACAGCCCCACGCTGTATATGCGCGAGCAGGAATGCACTGACTTCATCACCAGCATGCCCACGGTGTTTGACGAGACCGTGCCGCTGGCGGGAAAGGTGGGCGAGTATGTGGCATTGGCGCGCAAGAAAGGCGAGACCTGGTACGTGGGGGCCATGACCAACTGGGATGCCCGCGAGCTGACCCTGGATCTGTCCTTCCTGGAGCCGGGTCGCTACCGGGCGGTGATCTTTCAGGATGGGGTCAACGCCGACCGCGAGGCCAGCGATTACAAGAAGGTCGTGGTCGAAGTCACCGCCGGGGAATGCCTGACCGTACATCTCTCCAACGGTGGGGGCTGGGCCGCGCGCATCGAACCGCTGCGGTAGACTCTCATGAATGATCTTGGGGGCGCTTTGCGCAAAGGAATCGCCAAATTCCATGCGGCCATCCAGGCGTTGCGTTCAGGCAGCGTGCCTAAATCCACTGTTACAGCTTATGGGGGGATTGCGGGTCTGTTGCTGCTCGTGTTGATCGGTTCGCTGGTCTGGCGCAATCAACAAATCGTGTTCATTGGTGGCAGCGCTTATGATGAAGACTACGGAGTGTACCGCCTCAATCTGCTGTGGGGCAAGCCCCTCTACCTGACCTCAGCGCACGAGGCGCATTCGCCCGAATGGTCGCCGGATGGCCGGCATATCGCCTATGTTTCGTCCTCGGGCCCAAACGGCAGCCCGCCCTATACCATCGGGGTGATGAATGCCTATGGGCGCAACAAGCGCCTGCTTACGTTCGGCGAGGTGCGTTGTCATGACCCGGCCTGGTCGCCTGACGGCAAGCAGATTGCTTACGTTCAGGCAGCCGAATATGAGGGCGGTTCTCCGATGGGGCTGTTCGTGATCGACAGCAAGGGCGGCGAACCCAGGCAAATCGGCCCTTATGCGTATTATTCTTATCCATCCTGGTCGCCGGATGGACGCAAAATTGTGTTCAGCAACTGGTACGGCATCGCGGTGATCGATGCGGATGGCAGCAATTACCAGATGTTGACCGAAAACCTGGGCGACAGCTTTCCGGCCTGGTCGAAGGATGGGCAATATATCGCCTTCTCGTCTTTCAGCGAATCGGAAGATCAGTTTTATGACCTGTACGTGATGCGCGCCGACGGCAGCGATGTGCGCCGGCTGACTGACACCCCCGCGCACGAGCGCTTTCCCTCCTGGTCGCCGGATGACCGGCGGATCATCTTCGAGTCAAATTTTGAGTCGGAAGATGTGGCTATCTACCATATCTATGAAGTTCACACCGACGGCACAGGGTACAGGCGGCTGGTTGAGATGCAGAGCGGGATTCCCGATTGGCGCCCGTAATAAAAAATCGGGGTAAGGCTCACCGTGGCCTTACCCCAGGAGATTACCAGCCCGTTTTGCTCAGGCCAGAACTTTCTTCACCGTTTCCACCACCTTCACCAGGTCGTCTTTTTCGATGACCAGAGGCGGGAGGAAGCGCATGACCGTCAGCCCGGCGGGCAGGGCCATGACGCCCTCGGCCATGAGCGCTTGCAGGAAGGGGGTGACCTTCTGCTTGAGCTCCATGCCCACCATCAGCCCCAGCCCGCGCACCTCGCGCACCAGCGGCGATTGGATTTCGGACAGGGCGGCCTTGAACCAGGCCCCCAACTCGGCGGCGCGCTCGGGCAGACCGTGTTCCTCCAGGTAGCCGATGGCTGCCAGCGAGGCGGCGCAGGCCAGCGGGTTGCCGCCGAATGTCGAGCCGTGCGTCTGAGCGGGCAACTCGCCCACCCGCTCGCCGATCAGCGTGGCCCCCATCGGCAGCCCTCCGGCGATCGATTTCGCCAGGTTGAGCAAATCCGGTTGGAGCCCGTAGTGCTGGTGGGCAAACATGCGTCCGGTGCGTCCGAAACCGGTCTGCACTTCGTCGATGATGAGCAGCGCGCCGCGTGAGCGGCACAACTCCTGCGCGCCCAGCAGGTATTCCGGGGCGCCGGGGTTGACCCCGCCCTCGCCCTGCACCACCTCGAGCAGCACCGCGGCGGTCTGATCGGTTACGGCGGCATCCAGCGCGGCCAGGTCGTTATAGGGCACATGAGTCACGCCGGGAACCAGCGGCTCGAAGGGCTGGCGGTACTTCTTCTCCCAGGTAGCGGAGAGCGCGCCCATGGTGCGCCCGTGGAAGCCGCGCATGGTGGCGACCATGCCGGTGCGCCCGGTGGACAACCGCGCGAACTTGATGGCGGCTTCGTTAGCTTCCGCGCCGGAGTTGCACAGAAACACGCGAGGCATGTGGGTGATGGCGCATAGTTTGGCTTCCAGCTCGGCGCGCTGGTCGTTGTAGAACATCTCGGGGCAGGAAATGAGCGTTTGGGCCTGCTGAGCGATGGCGGCGGCCACGGCGGGGTTGGCATGCCCCAAATTGGCCGCGCCCTGCCCGCCCACGCAGTCGATGTACTCGCGCCCGTCTGAATCCCACAGGCGCGCGCCCTGCCCCCGCACGATAGCGACCGGGCGTTTGGAATACAAGCCGGAGGTGTGCTGGTTTTCCGTTTCGAAAATGGTCTGAGTGTTCATGAGATGGTGGTTCCTTTCCCAGCCAGCGCGTCCAGCAGGGGGTGCTCGGTGCGGCCATCGGCAAAAGTGATTTTGGGCACACCCAGTTCCAGAGCCTCGCTGGCCCCCAGAACTTTCTTCTTCATGCGCCCTTCGGCAAAGGAGAGGGCCTGCTCCAGCCCGGTTTTGGGCAGGTGGGTGATGACGGTGCTTTCGTCGGGGAAGCTGCGCATGAGGCCGGGGACGTTGGTGAGGATGATGAGCTGCTCGGCTTGCACGGCTCCGGCCACCATCGCGGCGGCCCGGTCGGCGTCCACATTGAGCGCATCGCCGTCCTGCGAGATGGCCAGCGGAGCGATCACGGGGGTCAGTCCGGCGTCCATGAGCAGGTTCAGCAGCCCGGCGTTGACCTGTTCGATCTTGCCGGTGTAGTCGTCACGCAGGACCAGCTTTTTGCCATTTTCCACGATGCGCAGGGCTTCCTTACGATTGGCAGCCATCACGCGCCCATCCACGCCCGAGAGGCCAAAGGCATTGACGCCGTTTTTCTGCAAGCGCTCGACGATGAGGGTGTTGATCTTGCCGGAGGTGACCATGGCGAAGATTTCCAGGGTGGGTCGGTCGGTGTAGCGGCTGGTGAAGCCGGTCACGGTGGTCACGAAGCGCGGGGGCTTGCCCAATTGCTCCGAGATTTGATTCGTTTCGTTGGAGCCGCCGTGAACGATGATGACTTTCTGGCCGGACTGGATGAGTTGTGCTGTGTCGGCGCAGACGGCATCGAGATTGACGCCTTGCGATCCGCCGATTTGATGACAATCATGGTGTACCTCGCTTACAGGTGATAACTAATTGGAGGTCAGGGGGTTTCCCTCACCCTGTCCCGGCCTATATGTTGATGGTAAACACATAGGGTTGG